>CAZVPQ010000280.1:0-3958 GCA_964628675.1 uncultured Hyphomicrobiales bacterium
TCGCTAAACACCAGCCGTACATTGCCGAGGTGGTCTTTTAGTTCGTATTCTTTATAATGATAATTGGCTAACATATTTTGATAGTTTATTTAATCTTCGTTTGATAACTTTCGATTCTTTTTCTTGCTCCAAACCTTCTCTGATTGATTCAATCATCAAATCAAGATTAATCTTTTCTTTTGCCAAAAAATACTTAGCTCTAAATTCAGGATTATCAAGTTTTTCATCGCGATATTTTTCATAATTGGTTTTCATTTAATTGCCTTTATTTATTTTTAAATAAATATTTCTTAGATACTCCGCCTTTTGAATTTCTTTAGCAGGCGTTTTCCTTGTCTTTTTCTTCCGAAACATATCAATATTTACTTAATCAATATTAACTTAAGAGTTTTGGAATGCTCTCCGACAAAAAATTGACAATAGTATATTCCTGTATTATTGTTTTCGGCATTCCAGATAATTTGATGACCTCCCGCAAATAAATAATCATCATTTAATACTGTAATTTCTCGTCCGTTCAAATCGGATATTACTATTTTAACATAATTTCTAATCGGTAAATTAAAATCAATTGTTACCTGACTATTGAAAGGATTAGGACTTAATTTCAGATTTAATTTATTATAAAATCTTTCCTCAACACTCGGCGGCGTTCCTGCAATTGTAAAATTCCAAGTCTCGGACCAATCACTATATCCCGCATCATTATAAGAGCGAATATGCCAATAAAAAGTAGTACCGCTTGTGAATTTCAATGCCAAATTTCTGAATGTCGTAGTTTTCAATTCATCTTTTTCAAAGAAAATATTTTCAAAGTTTTCATCAGTTGCCACTTGGATATTGTAAGAGTCGGCATTTTGAGCTTTTTCCCATTCAAATTTAGGTTTTTGAGTAACATCTTTAGAATTATTTTCAGGTTTTTTCATAACAGGAGTTTCAGGCATTCCGATTGTAGTAAACGAAGAAATAGCCGACCATTCACCTTTTTCATTTTCATTATTTCCTGCAATTCGCCAATAATATTTTGTTGAAGGTTTGAGCTTTTCATTCAAAATAAAAAATGTATCTTTTATTGAATTAATTGTTGTCGAATTTGAAAATGATTTATCTTCTGCAATTTCCAAAGTATAAGTATTTTTCGAGCAATATTGACATTGATATTTTACAGGATGCCAAATAAATTCCGGCTTTACCGATACATTTAAACTATCATTCGCAGGCGAAATAATTATTGGTTTGGAAGGCAAAGGAAGTCCAACAGCAAAAGACCAAACAGATGACCAAATTGTTGTATCTTGATTGCCAACAGCTTTTACTCGCCAAAAATAAATTTGATGATTTTCCAATTCAGCAGGGATTATACTGTCTGTTACGGAATTTAATTTAATAGAGTTCCCGTCTTGGAAATCTTTGCTTTGTGAAATCTCAATTAAATATTCATCAGCACCGCTTGATTTATACCATTTCAAAGTCGGAATTTTTGGAATTTTGTTCTCAAAAGATTTGGGATATTTCAGGGATGGTGTTGCTATTTCATTCATTTGAGGTTTACCCATATAAGGTATTTTGTAACGTGCATTAGCTTCAATATTCTTAATAATATTTTTCTTGCCATTGGAATAAGTAACAACAATGCTATCGATTTTATCAATATTTCCTAAACCGAAATGTATTTCGTTGGAATTCTGTGAACATCGAGAGCCAGCGGCACTGCCTGACAAATCACGTAAAAATAATTTATCGCCACTATAAACAATAACTTTAGAACCGTAGGCATCTAATGGGACATTGTCGTCCTGATTTCCCGTCAAACGAAAAGCAATCCATTTCCCTTTTCTTTGCATATCGTTTCTGTATAATTTACCATAGATTACTAAATCCAAATCTCCGTCGTGGTCAAAATCAATACTCGAAGCAGTCCAAGGATCATCAACAACGGCTCCGCTAAGCCAAGTTATTTCTTTCAATTTATAGTTTGGTGGACCTTGATTAAGATAAATATGATTTACTCCTCCGCTATATAATCCGTGCCATAAATCCAAGTAACCGTCCAAATCCAAATCAAGCCATAATACACCGGCATTACCTTCATAGAATTTCAACCCCATTTCTTTATGTTTCTCGGTAAAATGATAATCCGGCGGACCGTCATTTTCAAATATTAAAGATGGATTAGAATACATACCGCGTGAATCGGTATGAGCAAGATTGCCAACACATAAATCAATATTTCCGTCATTATTAAAATCTCCCCATTGGCAACCCATTCCATGTCCGAAATAATGTGGGTCTGCTGTCGGGACACCTTGCACTCCGGTTATGGCTCCTACTTCATCGAAAGTACCGTTGCCATCATTTTTATAAAGATTATCTTTTGCCAAACGGTAATTAGCAACAAATATATCAGTTAAATTATCATTATTGTAATCGCAAGCAGTAGCACCATAGCAATCGTAATAAGGTTGCGGTTCGCCTGCCGCAATACCAGAGGATTCTCTAACATTCGAGAAAGTACCATCGCCGTTATTTTTCCAAAGTTGGTCTGGGTGATAGATTTCAGGACTTGAACCGCTACGATTATTTGCTATAAACAAATCAAGCAAACCGTCATTATTGTAATCGAGCCAAATCGGAGTCATAGTAGGATAATTGTTAATAATAGTCGTTGTGGAAGTAATATCTGTAAAATTATTATTGCCTTGATTTAAATAAATTTTATCTTTACCCCAACTTTTTGCAATGAAAACATCTTCCAAACCATCATTATTTACATCGCCCCAAGTAGAATTCCCTCTAACGATTTTAAGACTGTCATTAATATTGATGAAAGTGCCGTTTCCATTGTTCTGATAAAAACTACCTGCATTTACCAAGTCGTCCCAACCGTCATTATTCCAATCGACAACAGAAGTCATTCCACGTCCACTAATACCAGCTTGCATACTAACATCAAGCAAAAAGGGTGGCGGCGGTGGATAAGAAGTATTTCCATCGGGATAATCGTATTCGACTGTTAATCTTATCATATAATCACCGGACGGATATTTATAAAGCGTCCCTTGAATATTAAAAAAATTCGGATTAGGCGTGAACGGGTCGGTCATCCACGAATTAGTGCCGTGATTTCTACCGTCGGAATCATAAGTAAACCAAGGTCCGTCGGGTTTTAATCTATGTTGAATAACAATTTTATCTAATCCTTCGGAACGCAATCCTTTTGAAGAAATATCAATAGCTTTCCAACCGGGAGTACCGTCGTAATTATATTCGACGGGGTCAATCAAAGAATTATTTTTCCAAACATATTGTGTGGGCCAAAGATTACCGGATGTCGGAAAACCGCAAACCCAAAGAGTATCTTTGACCGCTTTATCTCCCGAAAGGTATACTAATATAGTGTCAATATTACAAGGTCCATCAGGGAACAATACAATTGATTCTTCCCAAAAATTACGATTGTTTTCATAGCCATTGCCTTTTGGGATACCGTTATCAATTTTTACAGTTGCCGCATAAGAAGAAATTGCGAAGATTAAGCTCAAAAAGTAAATTAGAGGTTTCATATTTCATCAAAAATTATGTACAAATAATTATTTTTATCAAATTTAATGATTATGTTAAGACTTTGCAAAAATTTATTTTAATTTAGTAATTAAGCAGAGCATTTGTAAATCAGATTTGATAACAATAATCAGGTAGAGCTAACAATAGTCAAACTAATACAATAATGTCAAGCTGAGCGGAGTCGAAGCCCACACTACTGCAATACTACACTTTGACTACGCTCAGTGTGAATCAGTCGCACTGAATAAACATTTTCTCTGCCATTCTGAGTGCAACGAAGAATCTACTCTTTATGTGTGATGAGTGTGTAATAAGAGGAGATTCTTCACTACGTTCAGAATGACCATGTTGTGTGAAATAAGAGATTCACATTTTGTTCAGAATGAACAATTTT
>CAZVPQ010000281.1:0-3940 GCA_964628675.1 uncultured Hyphomicrobiales bacterium
ATTTTAATAAATTAATTAAAGAAAATTTAATAAATTAAAATAATATTTTGTTTTTGAATAATCTCTTTTGTAAATTTGCCTTTCTAAAAATTATGCAAAAATAAATAGATAATTATTTTATTAATTAATTGGATTTATTATGACTAAAGCAGATATAGTAGATGAGATTGCAAAAGCAACTGGCTTAACCAAAATAGAAACAAAAACTGTGGTTGACGGTGTGTTTTCAAGCATTATTAAAGCTATAGCCAGTGGTGAAAGAATAGAATTGCGAGGATTTGGAGTTTATAAACATAAAAGTCGTAAACCAAGAATGGCACGCAATCCAAAAACGGGTGAATTAGTTCCATTAGGCAAAAGATATGTGCCTGTATTTAAGCCTTCACCTGATTTCGTCGGAAAAGTAAACAAAGCGATGAAAACAAAATTTGGCGAAGATTAGTATTGTAATTTCATCTTTTTAGTAATTAATTTAAAGGAGTTGATAATGCCTTGCGGAAGAAAAAGAAAACGCCATAAAATGTCAACACATAAAAGAAAAAAAAGACTTCGTAAGAATCGTCATAAGAAAAAGAATCGCTAAATAAATTATTTTAAGCAAAAAACGTTTTGCTTTGGCAAAACGTTTTTTCTTTCTTTTTTTCTTAATTATTTGTGTAAATGTTTAAAATATCTTATATTTGTATAGGATATTTTTTAAAATAGTGGAGATATATGCTGTTTAGCTTACTTGGTTAAAATAAATAATAATTGTTAAACGCATTTTGCTATTTTATTTATGATATATTAAACTACTTTGTATTTGATTCATATAGGAACTTTGTTAAAAGTTGGTTGTTTATATTTAATCTTTTTTTGATTAAAATAAAATAATCATATTAAATTGAAAAATTAGTATGATATTTGATAAAATAACTTTAAATTTGAGTTTTTATATTTTTAAATAAAGTATTATTAATTAACAGGGAGTATATCAGGAAAAATTGATACTAACTATGATGTTTATCAATTATCTAGAGTTAAATGATGGAAAGTTTAAACCTTAAAAACCTGACGGAGCTTGTAAAGGCTCAAAACCCTGATATACCGGCAAAGAAAAAATTATTTTTCCGTAAATTTTCTGCTGGTTTTATTTTCTTAGTCTCTGATTTAATAATATTAACATTTGTTATATTAACTTCTTTATTTATAAGAGATCATTTTTGGTCCGGCTCTGTTGATATTCAACAATATCTTAATGTATTACCTCTTATTATATTGTTTTTTCCTATTACATATTTTTTGAGCGGTTTGTATCCGGGTTTTGGTATTGATGTTATTGAAGAGCTCAAATCTTTGACTTATAGCACTACAATTGTTTTTGCTGTTTTAGCAACACTTAGTTTTTTAGTTAAAGGTAATTGGGGCTATTCGAGATTTGCTTTTCTGTTTTCTTGGATTTTTGCTCTGATGTTTGTACCTATGGGACGAGCTTTAATAAGAAAATACTTAGGTAAAAAAGAGTGGTGGGGAATTCCGGTATTAATTATTGGTGCAGGTAATTCCGGTGAGGCTGTGATAAAATCTTTGAAAAAACATCCTCATTTAGGATTGAGACCTGTTGTTGCGATTGATGATGATTCGGACCGTTGGGGGTATATTCATAATATTCCCGTTGTCGGAGGTCTTGATATCATTCCTGAGCTATCCAAAAAATTAAGTATTGACCAAGCAATTATTGCTATGCCGAAAGTTCATAGAAAAAGGCAAAAAGAAATAATTCAGGAGTATTCGAAATATTTCAATTTGACTACAGTAATTCCTGATTTATTTGGCATCTCTAGTCTTTGGGTTTCCACTCGTGATATAGGTGGTCTGGTTGGTTTAGAAGTACAAAAAAGATTATTAAAAAAATCTTCGCAAATAAAAAAGAGAATATTTGATATTACTTTAGCTTCAATCTTGGGTATTATTACTTTGCCGGTTGTTTTAATTATTTCTCTTTTAACTTGGATAGATACAAAAGGCAATATTTTCTTTAAACAAGAGCGTATGGGTTTAAATAATAGTCGATTTAATATAATAAAATTTAGAACTATGTATTTGGACGCCGAAGAGAGATTATTGGATATGCTTAATGAAGATTCCGAACTTAGAAATGAATTTGAAATATATCATAAACTACAGAAAGATCCAAGATTAACTCGAATTGGGAAAATCCTTAGAAAATTCAGTTTAGACGAGTTGCCTCAATTTTGGAATGTTATCAAAGGTGAAATGAGTTTAATTGGACCTCGTGCTTATATTCCTTGGGAAAAACCTAAAATGAAGGGACATGACGAGATGATATTAAATGTTAGCCCCGGAATTAGCGGATTATGGCAAGTAACAGATAGAAATACATCGAGTTTTGAGGAAAGAATTCATACCGATGTTTATTATATTCGTAATTGGTCAATGTTTTTAGATCTTTATATATTAGCAAGAACAATCGCTGTCGTTTTTCTCGGGCGTGGTACTTAGATTATTACAAAAGACTATTAAATATTAAAAATCAGGAATCAGAATTTCCAATATTTGTTGGGAAACTGCAATTAATTTCTAAACTTATAGTTATATATCATAGCTATTAATGATAAATCATAAACCTTTTTACATAGCCAATAATATAGATAAAGTTACCTTTTAATTAAAATGCTATCAGGGATTTAATATTGATAGAGAATTCAAAATATATAAAAATAATTCATACACTCTCAATTATATATTTTGGAATAAAAGTTGTAAGGAATATTAACACTAATAATAGTATTGATATTTAATTAATGAAGATTATGCCTGAAAGCGAATTTTTTAAGGAAATAGTTGGATTAGATACGGAAAAAATAAATCCAAGAACAACTGAAATTGACATATCGCCAACCAAAAAAATATTGGATATGATTAATCAAGAAGATATGCTTGTTTCAATAGCTGTCCAAAAAGAGTTGAAATATATCGAAACAGCTGTTGAGCATATTGTAGATGCCTTTAAGCAAAATGGCAGGTTGTTTTATCTTGGGGCAGGCACAAGTGGACGACTTGGAGTTGTTGACGCATCAGAATGTCCACCGACTTTCGGAACTAATCCTGAAATGGTGCAGGGAATAATTGCCGGTGGTAAAGAAGCTATGTTTGTTGCTCAAGAGGGTGCCGAAGATTTGCCTGAAAACGGTGCAAAAGAAATTATAAATAAAAATATTTTACCTCCCGATATTGTCTGTGGCATAGCGGCTTCAGGTAGAACTCCATTTGTGATGGGCGCATTGTCTGAAGCCAAAAGTAGAGCTTGTTTTACTATATTAATAACTACTAGTTCAAGAGCAAAATTATCTAAAATGAATATTAGTGCTGATCTTATGATTTGTCCGGAAGTTGGTCCCGAGGTTCTAGCCGGTTCAACTCGGATGAAGTCAGGGACTGCCCAAAAGTTAGTTCTAAATATGTTGACAACCGCTTCAATGATTAGACTTGGCAAAACTTATAGTAATATAATGATTGATTTGCAATTAACTAACAAGAAATTGGTTGAAAGAGCAAAGAAAACAATTATGTCTTTGTGCAATATAGATTATGACAGTGCATCAGAATATTTAATTTTGAGTGGTGGGCATGTTAAAACTGCGATTGTTATGTGTAAGGCAAATGTTAATAAAGAAAAAGCAAAATTATTATTAAAAAAAGCCAATGGGTTTGTTAAATTAGCTATTAGCGATATAGTATGATTATGATTTACTTTCTCTTCATTAAAATCAGAAGTAGTAGATTAATTAGAATAAGAATACAGTTGATAAAATTTCTATTTCTTGTAAGTTGTTATAAAAATATTTGATAAAAATTCTTATATTGCTATACTGGAATTTAGTAATTATTAATTGATATTTTATTATGGGTAACAAAGCAAATTTTTCAAATTTTTCTA
>CAZVPQ010000282.1:0-3936 GCA_964628675.1 uncultured Hyphomicrobiales bacterium
TTATGAAACTTAAATTATTAAATATTTGGGTGCCACAGTGGCTATAAAAATATTTTATACATTCAATTAATTGTATTAATTACTTATTATCATCAATAATTCATTAAAATTGTTTTCTTGGTAAAAATAAAAACTCCGGTCTGGTCTTATGACCTCCTGTCTTACATTTCAAGTAATCGTCATTTCCGAAGAGGCTTTTCTTGAAATAATAATATTTTTTTATTTCGGGATGAGAGTTGTATTTATCAAGTATTATCGCAGAAAACTTGTGATTTTTTAATGCGTTGATATATTCCTTTTTTAAAGACTTTCTTAATTCTGATTTGCTATTGAAAAAATCAATCAACACATAAGAATGCGCAAAAGACGTTTTTCCTGCGTATCTTGTAATGTATTGATGGTCGGGAATTAAAACATCGCCTTTGAATTTGGAAATATCGTGTATTAACTTATCCCTATACGCATAATCTTTCGATTTTGGAATTTGCAATATTGGATTGTAAAACAAAAACAGGAACTGCGAAATTATAGCAATCAAAATTAACAATTTAGTAAATTCAATATTCTTACTGTGATTATCCGAATAAATTTTGAATATCTCATTTAATCCTAATCCAAAAACGATAATAATAGAAGCAAAAGCAGGCATCAGCACATTATCGTATCCGCCAAGATGAATTTTGGAAATCCAAGAGCAAAGAATAAATCCTATAATCAAAGCTAAATAAATTAAATAATTTTTGTAATCCCTGTTTTTGAATTTAATGAAAAAGAACACAAAAGTAATAATAGCAACAAATCCGAGAGGTTTGAATAAATCCGTTATCCAAAAAGTGATAAATTTGCGATAAAGCCATAGGTGTTCCGTTGGCAGTTCAAACAACCAAAACTTAAACCAGCCGTGACTCTGCCAATTTATATAATAGCATACAAAAGCAACAATAAAAACATAAGGAATTATGAAAAACCAACTCTTTTTTGTTTTATAAATCAATAAGTAAATGATAATAGGAATTGCAAAAATTATTGATGTTTGTTTTGTTAAAAAGGACAAAGAGGCAAATATCCCTGCCAAGACATAAGAGAAAATGTTGTCGTGAAATCTTAATAAATAAAATGCAATGATGAATAACACTAAAAACAAAGAATCCACTCTTGCCAAATCGAACCAAAAACCGCTAACTCCATAAGTAGCGGCAAAAAGTCCTACGGATATAATTCCCAATTTAACATTTTTAGTTTCTTTTGTTACTATTAAATAAATAAAATAAAATGCGACAAGAGTCGAAACAAACGAAACTAAACGCAAGGGCAGATAACCCATTCCAACTATATTGGCAATCAATGCGGAAAGATAAAAATAAACAGGTGTATAAATATAAGAGATAAATTGCAAAGATGGGGCAGTATAAATATCCTGTCCGTTTATCAATCTAAAGACATGCTCGACCATTCCGCCTTCCATCCATTCCAAATCGAAAGGGAAATTCAAACGCAAAATGGCAGTAACAATAAATGAGAGAATATAATAAATGGAAAATCCGATTATCAGATTTTGGAATATCTTATTAAGTTTAGTGTAATAGTTCTTATTCACTGCAAAAATATTTTCTTAATTTATTAAATCCTAAAATCAAATATATTGAAAATATTTTGTTCTGAAATAAATTATTTGAAATTATTAGTCTAAGGGCTTTTTCAGATTCCATCGTACAAATAATCAATTACCCCAAATACATCTCTCTGATTTTGTTTAAACTGTCGGGACTTCCGATAATAGTTAATCTGTCGCCTTCTTCTAAGATTGTACTGCCGTTGGGAACCAAAGTTTTGGAGCCTCTTTGAAGCATGGCAACTAAACTGCCTACAGGAGTATGCACTTCTCTGAGCATACTGTTAATCAAGCTCTCGGACTTGGTATTATTTGCAATAGTAATGGAGACAAATCTATCGTCATGCAATAATGTTTCTTTCAATTCTTGCTCGCTTTTGGCATTAAACCATTCATCTGCAAAAGAATCGTCTTCAACTCTATCGGCAATCTGAGCCAAAATTCTCAAATGCTGTCTCGGTTTATCATCGGAACTTACAAGAAAAAACATTGCAAAAACAATATGCTCACTATCATCACCACATAGAATAGGATTTTCACAATTTATATGAACTCCCTTTTTTGACCGTACAAGTACCATCTCGGAGTTTTTAATATATTTCGAACGAAAATGGGGCAAAGCAACTCCATTTATTACGGGTGTAGCACCTATTAAAGTCCCTTCCGTGAAGTTGTTCTTTATTTCTTTATACGGTATATCTATAGATTGTGCCAGAATACGAGAAACTTTTTTAATTACATCATTATAATCTTTTTCGTCTTCTTTTAAATCAATGACCCAGCATCTGGTAATAATTTGGTCGAATGGGTCATCTTTTCTCAACCCTTTTTCTTTTAATATGCCACGCAATTCAACATCTAATCCTTCATAGCGATACTTACCTAATCTTTCGAATATATGATAAATAGCTCCGTTGCGTTGCACTTTGTCTTTCGCATAAAACCAATACCATAAAAATCCAACAACAATTAAACCTAATGAAAATAGGATTGAGAAAATCCCCATTTCTGCAATTAGCCATAGAGCTGATATTACACCAAATATTTGCATCCAAGGGTAAAATGGTGATTTAAACCCCGGATCATAAGATTCAATTCTGCTTTCTCTCATCACTATAACAGCAACACAAATAAGTCCGTATAATAATAATTGGAATGCACTTGCTAATTTTGCGATTTTTATCGGGTCTAAAAATACTAATATTATTAAAATTACTGATACGGTAACTGTAATTGATAGAGTTGGGGTGCCGAATTTATTAATATGCTTAAATGAATGTGGCAGAATAAAATCTCTACTCATTGCCATTGGATAGCGAGAGGCACTCATTGTGCCTGCATTGGCAACGGAAATAAAAGCTAATATCGCCGCTATTGCGAGCAGAATAGCACCGAAATCACCGAGAAAATATCTCGCCGCTGAAGATACAGGTGTCAAATTGCCCGCCAATTCTTCTTTCGGCAGAACGCCAACCATTACGGAAGTACCGAGAAAATAAATTATTATTGCTAATGTTAAAGCCAAAATAACACCAAGAGGAAGATTCCTTTCCGGATTTTTAATCTCCTCCGAAAGTGAAGCAACATTAGTAACTCCAACATAACTGATATAAACCATTCCTGCTGTTGACATTACAGCAGTGCTACCTACATCAAACATACCTTTGAAATTATGATAATGTATTTCGGGTATTCCGTAACCTATGAATACCGCTAACAAAATCAATAAACCAATAACTAATAATACTTGAAGTTTGCCGGTTTTTTTTGCACTAAATAAATTCAAAGCACCTAAAATCAAAGCAAGAGTAATTGCAATCGGTTGAATATTTAAAGTAGGTAAGAAAATAGAGATATAAGCTCCCATTCCAATCAATGCAAAGGATACTTTCAAAACTAATGCAAGCCAAGTTCCAACACCGCCAATCGTTCCGAACATCGGACCTAAAGTTCTATCCAATGAATAATACATACCACCGGCTTTGGGCATTGCCGTATTCAATTCAATAATACTGAACATTGCAGGTATCAATGGTATTGCCGCTATTAAATACGCTAAAACAATAGCTGAACCAGCTTGCTCTGCCGCTAAGCCGGGTAGCAAAAAGAATCCTGCACTTAAAGTAGTCCCTGCCGCAATAGCAAAAACATCAAATAATTTTAATTCTTTACGCAGTTTAATTGTTTTTTTCTTTTCAAACATATAAAAATATACGAAAAATCAATAAATAGACAAAGGAAAATTATCAAATGTATGCTAATTCTAATTTATATCTCTATTGTCCGATAAAACAAATTTTTAAAATATTACGAAAGTGATTGTA
>CAZVPQ010000283.1:0-3930 GCA_964628675.1 uncultured Hyphomicrobiales bacterium
AGGCAATACAACTTTTAATATTGTTTTGTAATAAGGTACCCCTAATGCGTGAGATGCTTCTTTTAATGAATTCGGTATTAGTACTAATGTCTCTTCTGTTGATTTTGATATAATTGGAATCATCATTATCGCCAAAGCAATCGCTCCAGATATTGTACTAAAACTTGCCATCGGAACTACAACCCAAACATATACTAAAATACCGAATACAATCGAAGGAATGCCCTGCAATATCTCCACTCCGGTACTAACCCAATTTGATAATTTGGAATCTCTTTCTTCGGATAAATATATACCCAAAGCAATTGCAGGAGGAATGGCAATCAACGAAGCCAATCCAATTAACATAAATGTCCCAACTATTGCATTTGAAACACCCCCACCTAATTCTCCGGGAGGTTTTGGCAATTGCACAAAAAAGTTCCAATTAATCGCCGATATACCGTTTTTAACGATATAAATTAATATTAAAATCAATGGTATTGTTGATAGAAATGTAAATCCGAATATGAAATATTTGAAAATATTATCTTTAACAATCCTATATTTAATATTTGATGATTTCATTTAGCTTTTTTTGAACCCTTTACAAGTTTTTTAATCAATATTTTGCCTGCGATATTTACAATAGCGGTTACCAAAAATAAAACAAGCCCGATTTCAATTAGCGAAGAAAGATAAATATCACTCGTGGCTTCGGTAAATTCATTTGCAATTACGCTTGCCATAGTATTTCCCGGGGAAAATATGCTATTCGGAAACATATTTGTATTTCCAATTACCATTGTTACAGCCATTGTTTCGCCTAATGCCCTACCCAGCGACAATAGTATTCCTGCGATAATTCCCGAACTCGAATAAGGCAGTGTTACTTTTTTTATAACTTCATATTTTGTAGCACCTAAAGAATAAGCCGCTTCTTTTAATTCATTCGGCACTAAACTCAATACTTCATATCCAATTGAAGCAGAATAAGGAATTATCATAATAGCAAGCACAATTGATGCAGTCAAAATACCTACTCCATAAGGCGGTATATTCGACATTAATTCAAATTCTCTGACTATGGGAACAAGAACGAATAATCCCCAGAATCCGTAAATTATTGACGGTATTCCGGCTAAAAGCTCAACCGAACCTTTAATGATAGTACTCAAAATACCCGCTCTAAAATATTCACCGATAAATATGGTAATAATCAATGAAATAGGCACTGAAATTATTAAAGCTAAAAAGGAAGTCAATAATGTACCTATCAAAAACGGCATTATTCCAAAATTGGACGAAACGGGGTCCCAGATACTACCGGTAATAAAATCAAAACCGAATTTGGATATCGAAGGAAAAGAATAATAAACAAGGGTTATAAAAATAGCAACTGTCAGTAATAATAAAAATACTACCATAGTATAAATATTCGTTTTAAATATTCTGTCGCCACTTAATAATTTGCTCATTTTTTCCTTGATTTTAATATAGTATATATACATATTAATGCACGGGGGCAAGCACCCGTGCATAATACATTTATGATAATCAGTTATTTATTAAATACCGTCATACCGTTGAATTTTATAGATCTTAAAAGTGTTTCATTTGCTTTAACTGCGGCTTGGGGTATAGGTGCATAATGCAAAGGTTTTGTATATCTTTGACCGTCGTGAATCATCCACCAAATCAAATTAATAAGGGCATTTGCGTTTTTCTCTGTCTTAACATTAACTTTCAAGTCTTTATAAAGAATTAGCCAAGTAAAACTGCTGATTGGATAACCGTCGGGTGAATCTGTATTTGTAATTGATACTCTTGTGTCAGCAGGTAAATCAATATTAGCAGCCAAACTTACAGATTCCATATTAGGTTTTATGAAATTACCCGATTTGTTTTGAATTAATGCAACAGGCATATCATTGCTTAAAGCATAAGTTAATTCAATATAACCTATGGAGCCGGGTAATTGCTGAATTTGTCCTGAAACACCTTGATTACCTTTCGCTCCGAGACCTATGGGCCAATTCAATGATTTTCCCCTACCTACCTTATCATTCCATTCTTTTGAAATTTTCGATAAGTAATCAGAAAAAATAAATGTAGTACCACTTCCATCTGAACGATGAACAACAACAATTTTTTGATTCGGAAGTTTTACATTGGGATTTATCTTTTTAATTCTACTGTCATTCCACTTATGAATTTTACCTAAAAATATATCGGCAATTACATTGGGAGTTAATTTAAGCTGAGGTTTCCCCTCTAAATTATAACTCACAACATCAGCTCCGAGACAAGTAGGTATGTGTACGATTGAATTATTGACTATATTCATTTCTTCAGTATTCATAAAAGCATCAGTTGCACCGAAATTAACGGTTTTACTCAACATTTGTCTAATTCCACCCCCTGAACCAATTGCTTGATAATTAACTTTAACTTTAAATATTTGATGATAAGCATCGAACATTTTGGAGTATAAAGGATAAGGGAAGGTAGCTCCTGCACCTAATAATTTAACGCCTTCTTGCTCTTGTTTATTTTCTGTTGCTACTTTTTTCTTATCATTAGAACAAGATAAAAGAATTAGCGATAAAGCGAATATTATTATAATTTGTTTCATTTTTTTCCTTGTAATTAATTTTTAAATATTAAAAATGGATTTGCATAGTTAATTTCATTAAATCTATATCATCTTTGTCCGATTGATCAAACATATTTTTGTCATAATCGAGTAGTAAAACATTGTGATGACCAAAATCATAGGCAATACCGGTAATCAATCTTTGATTGGCATTATTGTCGATATTAGTATCGTAATCAAAATTTTCATACCTTGCAATAAATCTCCAATGATTACCTAATTTTGCTTCTCCGAAAACAGAATAGCCTGTATAATCGACAGCTTTATTTGTATAAGTTGTTTCATTATAGTTGTGATAAGAACCACTCGAATTGCCTTTTCCAAATACATATTGTCCTGTCAAAGTAAAATACTTATGTTCATAAGACAACATCATTGCATTAGTATTCCATTCGGGCGGTGCAATATGATAAGTTTTTATTGACGAACTGTCACTGCTCCAAACATGGCTGGTACTACTTGCTACATTGCTATTACCATAAGTTCCGAAATATGTTAATTGCAAACCGGGAATTATGTCCGGCAAAGGTCTTAAAGTCAATCGACCTTCAATTACTTTATTATCATTTTGTTCGATAGCGTGATAACCGCCTCCGTTATAAGCACCGATAGCAAAGCTACCATAACGACCCGCATAATGTTTATTAACTGTACTTTTATAATTATCGTCCATTTCGCCCCCGATTAATCCTGCATAAGTAAAACCAAAAGCGGAAGAATTAAACAAATGGTTTCTTTCCATAAACATACTACCTTGCATACGATAATAGTTTATATGTTCCTCAAAATCCAGCCAAGGCATATGCGCCTGTCCAAATTCAATATTTGATTTTGTAATAAAAGCGAAATCGTCGAATTTGAAATTTGCAAAAATATACTTTAATCTTGCTTTCAAATCTCCGGTAGCATCTTGATGAGCATCAATAGTTATTCTAAAGTTCAGATGTTTAAACAGAGATTTTTTAACTGTTAGATATGACCTTTTAATCATAAATTGATTTTTACCGGAATTCAAATCCGATTGATATGATAAATAACTTTCGTTGCTGATGGAAACGGCGCTATGCTCTTCTGCAATTGAAGTTGATTGTGAAATTAAGTAAATTGCAAAAATTATTAAAGCTGATACTTTTAAATTTTTCATCATTTTTTTTCTCTTTATTTGAATAAATACTTTTTATTATCAATAAACTAATACTCTTTATATTCTTTGCTTATGCTCTTAGTTGAATATATTTCAACTACATTTCAGTTTGATAGTCAAGTAATTCATTTTACATTTAATTTCCTTTTAA
>CAZVPQ010000284.1:0-3891 GCA_964628675.1 uncultured Hyphomicrobiales bacterium
TGGAATAACTTTGAGGCTAATTCCTCCATTTTTTTCGGATCTGCACTCAAACAGCGAATTAATGTTTCTTTTGTTATTCCTGGCATTGTTGCTATTCTAACACCAAGCTTAGTTGCTTCTCTTTTAGACTTTGTGTGAGTTAATGATTTTGTAGTCGGGCAAATAACTGCATCAACTGACTTCATCATTTCAGTAACTGCTTGTGGAGGTTCTTGGCTGTTGAATTGTCGAGCCGACATTTCCAATATCATAGATTCATGTGTCAATTTCTTGCTGACAGCATACATTTCCTTAGCAATTTCTTTTTCATTTTCGTCCGTTACTATCAGCAAAGTTTCATCATCAGTCACACCTAAGTAATCAACAAGTGCTGATTTACAAGCTTGATGTAATTTCGTTGGTCTAGGCATTTTTTATCCTTACTTATATATCCAAATTATCACAAAAACATTATAAAATAATGTAAATATAAAATATTATTAAATTTCTTAACTTTTTTCAGTGCGTTAATTAACAAACAAAAAGTATTTCACAAAAACAAAAAATAAATGCATAAGTACTAACAATATATTCGTTGAAGCACTTTATTTATTTTAATTTAAGAAAAAAAATCATAAATAAATAGTTTTATTTGTAATATTTTATTAATTTTTTTTATTAACTAGTTCTAATCCAAAATTAACCGGTTTTTTTTCATTTTTTCTAAGCATATATGCAAAAAAGAATCCAAAAAATCCTAATGTCGAGAAAATCCACATTCCAATTACATAATCACCCGAAAAATCATTTACCCAACCAATTAAAAAATTAAATCCAGCTAAACCTATGTTTTGTATCATTGTCATCAAACCATAAGCTGTGCCCAATTTAGATTCGGGAACAACCAATGCTACCGAGGGCCACAAAACCGCCGGCACTAATGAAAAAGCTATGCCAAGCACCGCCATTGGTATGTAGGGGGATACATTTGTATAAACCAACACTAAATAAATCGGCATTAATAATACCGAACCTACCATCATCAAAGTTGCTCTTTTCCCAATTTTATCAGCTAATAAACCAAATATAGGAGTTAGTATCATTGCAAAAAATATTGGCATACTATTTAAAAATCCTCCAGTAGCTCTTGATACACCGTCAACATCTTGAAATAATTTTACCGCAAAAGTTTGAAATGGAAATATTGCAGAGTAAAATGTTACACATAATAAGACTATATACCAATAAGATGCTTTGAAATTAAATATATCCCTGAAAACAACTTTGTCAGTATCATCAGCTTTTTTCATGGTAAATATTTTGTCGGCTTTAGTATCAAGATAATAATAGACAACTATAGCTACTGCCGATATAATCCCTGCTATCAATGATAAATACAAAGGGTCTTGCCAATAATTAAATAAAGAATGTGCCCAAGTTGGTGAATTCTCTGCTCCAAATGACCCTAATCTTGCTATTGTTAAATTTATACCGAAAGCAAAAGCTAATTCTTTGCCTTTAAACCATTTTACCAAACTTGTTGTTATGGCAACTATTAATGATTCTGTACCCAAACCAAAGAAAAACCATCCGGTTGCCATTATGTCAAAGTTTGCGTTCAATGACAATATAACACCAAATAATGATAAAGAAACAAATATGATTGCGGCTTTCTTGACTCCTATTTTGTCTATTAAAATACCGCCTAATAATACCATAAAGATATTGGGAACACTGTAAAGCGTTCTTAACATTCCTATTTGACTTTGAGAGAAATGTAAATATTTAACTAATAAATCATTTACAGGTGGCAACATATCATAAACAAAATAATTTCCAAACATTGCTAATGATAGAAAGACTAATGCAGTCCATCTAAATATTGTCGTTGGTTCCGGTTTTTTTATTGTTCCTATTTGTTCCATTTTTCTTATTCTATTTATTATAAAATTTTTCTTATTCTATTTATTATAAAATAATATAGTGAATTGGCTCTGACAAAACATAAAAAAAGCCCGCAATAGCTGAGCGAGCTTTTTTTTGAATAAAATTTCAATTATTTCTTTGGAATATTTTTTACGATTTCGAGTAATAAATTCCAAGTTCTCAAAGTTGAAGATATTTGTACTTTCTCGTCAGGAGAATGTACATCAACCAAATTTGGTCCGAAAGAAAGCATATCCATTCCGGGATATTTTTCACCGATCAATCCACATTCCAAACCTGCGTGAATAGCTTCAATTACGGGTTCTTTGCCATACATTTGCTTGTATATGGAAGCCGCTTCTTTTAATATTGCTGAATTCATATTCGGTTGCCAAGATGGATAGCCGTCACCTTGAGTAACTTCCGCACCCGCTATTTCAAGTGATGCTTTGACCATTGCCGCTATGTCATCTTTTTCAGTCTCTACAGAACTTCTTTGACTCGTTAAGACATAAACTTCATTTTCTCTTGTTTCAACAATTGAAAAATTTGTTGATGTCTGCACAAAACCTTCAATGTCAGGACTCATACGATAAACGCCAGTTGGCATTACATAGAAAGAGTTGAGCAATCTTGTCTGCATATCTTTTGTCATTACTTTTGCAGGCATATCAGTTTTGATAGCAACTGCAACAATATTCGGCTCTTTAGTATTATATTCCGCTTTAATCATAGCGTCATAATTTTTAACAAAAGCCAAGAAATCATTTTCTTGTGAAGTAGGAATTGTTACCACAGCAAAAGCTTCTCTTGGAATAGCATTATGAGCTGAACCGCCATCAATACTTGCTAATCTTAAATCGAATTTTTGTTGAGCATTATACAAAAATCTATTTACAAATTTCAAAGCATTAGCTCTTCCGTCATGAATTTCGATACCTGAATGTCCACCTTGCATACCTTTTAAAACAATTTGGTAAGCAACCGAACCTTCGGGTACTTTGTCAGCATCGTATTTAAATGTACCTGCCGTATTGATACCGCCTGCACAACCGATAGTAAAAGCACCGTCTTCTTCGGAATCCAAGTTGATAAGAATATCGGCTTTCAATACATTAGGTTGCAAAGTCATTGCTCCTGTCAAACCGGTTTCTTCATCACGAGTACATAACAATTCGATAGGAGGATGTGCATAATCTCCTGTCATCAAAGCCATTCCCATTGCAACGCCAATACCGTTATCAGCCCCCAATGTTGTGCCTTTTGCAGTAACCCAATCTCCATCAACATATGCTTGAATAGGATCGTTATCAAAATCAAATTCCACATCACTATTTTTTTCGCATACCATATCAATATGACCTTGTATTGCTATTGGTTTTCTATCTTCCATACCAGCTGTAGCAGGTTTACTTATGATGATATTACCATTAGCATCTTCTTGGGATTCAAAATTATTTTGTTTAGCCCAATCTTTAATATATGCGGCAACCTTATCTTCTCTTTTAGATGGACGTGGATGCTGACAAATTTCTTCGAAGTAATCCCAAACTAATTGGGGTTCTATTCCCTTTAATGCGTTAGCCATTTTATTAACCTTTCCTTATTTCTTTAAAATATATAAAACCATTGTTATACAAATCGTTTAAAAATTGAATTAACCTATCATAAATAGGATTGTTTTCCTCATTATATTTATTTGTTAAATCATTTGCTATGTCTTCAACTTTCTTGTTTCCGTCAATCAATAACCATGTTGACGAACCTAATTCATCTAAATTTGCTTTAATATACGGATATCTTAATTTTTTGTTTATATATTTTTTCCCAAATTTACTTGTAAATTTAGGAACCAAAACATCAATCTGTTCATCTTCTCTTACTTCGTGTTGATATTTTCTTATTGGTGTTAGTTCCAAAAAATTTATTTTATTCTCTTTTTTATTCTTCTTTGCAAAAATGTTCATATAATTAATTTTATATAAT
>CAZVPQ010000285.1:0-3866 GCA_964628675.1 uncultured Hyphomicrobiales bacterium
GAAATTGAAATACCAAAAGCTGATGCTTTGGGGCAATCACGGTTGAAAATTGTAGCCTATGATTTAATGGTGTTTTTATATAATATTATAAATGATAGAAAACTACCTGATTTTTTAATTCACGATGGGGTTTTTCATGGTATATCATTAAAAACAAGAATAAATACAATAAACTATGTTTATCATAAATATCTTGAAAATGCAAAACACAAACAGTTTCAGTATATTATGACTTTTAATGAAGATGAAATTACTGTGCCTGATGATAAGAGCGTGGAATATGGAAAATTTGATTTTAGTTTTCAGGAAAGTATTGTTGCAGAATTTCAAGATGTGGCAGAGAAAACTATTTTTAAACGAATATTTGGATAAAGAAAGATGAATAACGCCCTACACACGCAATATAAAAAATTGGGCAGATAGTGCAAATTATTAACGTTTTAGCAATAAATAAAACAGGTATAATTTAAAAGTAAAGTGTTTAAAAACATCAAACCCTTACTTCCTAATCCCTGTGCTTCCGAATCCACCGTCGCCTCTTTCAGTTTCGGATAATTCATCGACTTCTTGCCAATCGACTTTTTCGTATCTGCCGACTATCATCTGAGCTATTCTGTCGCCTCGTTTGATTGCAAAATCTTCCTTGCTAAAATTCGCCAATATTATTTTGACCTCACCTCTGTAATCACTGTCGATTGTGCCGGGCGAATTCAATGCAAAAATTCCGTGCTTAATTGCTAATCCGCTACGGGAACGAACTTGGCACTCAAAACCCGGCTCTAATGCAATGGCAAAAGCCGTCGGAATTAATTCCACTTTGCCGGCTTCAATTATTACAGTTTCTTTAACTGCGGCATAGACATCCATTCCTGCTGAACCTTCCGTTGAATACTTAGGCAATGGCAAATCGGCAAATTCTTTATCTAATCTTGTTATTTTTACTGCTAATTTTTTCATTTTTTATACTTGTAGATTTATAAACTCAAATTTCTCACCGTTGAACAGCCCTTTATCACTTAATTTTATCTTGGGAATAACGAGCAAAGCCATAAATGATAATGTCATAAAAGGTGCGTTCATCTCCGAACCCAATTCTTTGACTTTTCGATTTAATTCCGAATATTTTTTAGCAACTTCATAGCCGTCCTCATAAGTCATTAATCCTGCAACGGGTAAAGGCAAAACATCAATATTATTTTCATCTACAACAACAATTCCGCCCTTGTTTTCAATAATTGAATTAACCGCTGTTGTCAAATCTTCGTCATTAGTTCCAACTGCAATTATATTATGAGAGTCGTGTGCTATACTTGATGCAATAGCTCCACGTTTCAATCCGAAATTCTTAACAAAACCAATAGCGGGTTGTTTATCCTCATAACGATTAACAACAGCAATTTTCAATATGTCATTATCTATATCCGAAACAATATTTTCATTCTCAATTTTTGCTTCTGCAATTATTTCATTTGTAATTAATTGCCCTTCGATAGCTTCAATCACTCTAATTTGATTCTTGTCAGCTATCACTCTGAAATCTTCAACATTTTTATTACCGGTATTAAAATTATTCGGTGCTAAATTATCACCTATACTTAATAATGGCTTACCGTTTAGTGCAACTAATTCACTATTGATAAAAGTCTTTAATATATTGAAATCATTAAGATTGTCAACAACGATAAAATCAGCATTATCACCAACTCTCAGCATACCTACGTCAAGATTATAATGCTCAATTGGATTTTTTATAGCAACTTTAAGCACATCAAACAAAGAATGTCCATATTTCAATGCTCTTTTAACTAATAAATTTATATGCCCTTTGACCAAATCATCGGGGTGCTTGTCATCACTGCAAAACATAATCATATCTTTATTGGTATCAATCAATGAATGCAATTCCTCAAAGTTCTTAGCGGCAGAACCTTCTCTAATTAAAACTTTCATACCATAGCTGATTTTCTCTTTTGCTTCATCAATGCTAAAACATTCGTGGTCGGTGCTAATTCCTGCTTTAATATATTTTTCAGCATCTTTTCCTTTTAATCCCGGGGCGTGTCCGTCAATAGGTTTGTTACTGTCGAGTGCAATTTGAATTTTCTCCATAACGTCAGGAAATTCAAACAAGACTCCGGGATAATTCATCATCTCACTAAGATATTTTATCTCTTTATTTGCAAGCAATTCTTTAATATCCTCAACATCAATCGTAGCTCCTGCTGTTTCAAATGTTGTCGCAGGCACACAAGAGGGGGCGCCGAAATTGAATTTGAACATAGTTTGATGTCCGTTATCAATCATAAATTGAATACCGGATATGCCTAAAACATTTGCAATTTCGTGAGGGTCGGAAACAGTGGCAACTGTGCCATGAGTTACGGCAATACGTGCAAATTCCGAAGGCGTGAGCATTGAGCTTTCAATATGTACGTGAGCATCAACAAAGCCCGGAAGAATATAATTATCATAATTTTTTGATTCATCTTTTTGAATATCAGTAATTTTACCGTTTTTTACAGTAATTGTTGCCGGAAATATTTCTTCATTAATAATATCAACAACATTCCCTGAAATTGAAAAACTATTCATTTGCTTAACTCCGTTATTTATTATTTCCTATAAGAACGCCTATTATTTCTATCTTCCGATGATGAAAACCTTTTAGGATTTTTATCATTTGAGGAGGATTTTCTTTTTCTACTGTCGTTGTCTCTCGAACCGGAATACCCTCTTTTTTTGTTATCCCGTCCGCCAGATGAATATCTTTTGCCTCCGGAAGAATATCTCTTTCCACCTGACGAATATCTCCCGGACTTCGAAGAAGAGTATCCGCCTGATTTTGATGAATATCGACTATCTCTTGATGAAGATTTCCAATTCCTATTATCATCAACAAAATCCTTTGGCAGACCTTCAAAAACAATAACAAATTCACCTTTGAATCTCATAGCTTCAAATTTTTTGTATAAATCTTTGAAAGTACCGTAATGCTTTGTTTCAAAAGGCATAGTCAAATTGCATCCTAAAAATGCGTTTCTAAATGGCATAATACGACTTGCGGCGTCTAAAATCGGCAGTAATCTATATGGGGTTTCTAATAAAACAACTGTTCTTTTTTCCTTACTTAACTTTTCAAATTCCTTTATTCTAATATTTCTATCCCGATTGAGAAATCCTGCATAAAGAAACTCCGACAATGAAAAACCACTTTGAACCAGAGCCGTCATAATACTTGATGCACCCGGCACAACAACGATTTCAATATTTTTTCTTATAGCCGATTTAACAAGTCTCAATCCAGGGTCTGCCAAAACAGGAGTGCCGTGGTCGGAAATCAAAGCTAATTTTTTGCCTTGCTCCAATTCAAATAAAAGCTCTTGGGACATTTCCTCTTCGTTTTGCTCATTCATCAAATCAATATCTTGATGTATATTATATTGCTTCAATAATCTCCCGCCGACTTTTCCTTCTTCACAAATTACTTTGTCGCTTGATTTCAAAACTTTTAACGCTCTTAATGTAACATCGTCCCAATTGCCTATTGGTGTCGAAACTATGTATAGACAACCTTTTTTTTCTATTTTCTTATTTTCTTCCATTTTTTCCCTAAATAAATAATTGCAAAAATAACTAATATTAATGGATTATCATATATAATTGAGAATAAAGAAAATCATTTAAGATAAGATTATTTTGCAATAACTTTTTTAATATATTTTAGCCATTTGTTCTATATTTTGCACTATTTGGAGAAATTATTTTTTAAAATTTCAAATACCGAAAAATCCTAAAGTAGGATTTTTTTTAATATTAATTTATTAGTTTTATATTACTTTAATATTTTGTAAGTTTAATTTTTTTAA
>CAZVPQ010000286.1:0-3862 GCA_964628675.1 uncultured Hyphomicrobiales bacterium
CTGAAAAAATGTTTGTACATTGCGATTGAGTAATCCTAAGCGAAGTCGAAGTGCTTAATTAGATTGTCATTCTGAACGTAGTTTCCGAAACCAGTTCGGAACAGGAAAGAATCTCCTCTTAACGATTGGACACAATGCAAAAAGCCAAAAGAAGAGATTCTTCGTTCCACTCAGAATGACTGAAAAAATGTTTGTTAATTGCGATTGAATCATACAGAGCGTAGTCGAAAATCATTATTGTTTTATCATTTTGAAATTAGTGGGTTACACACTTTAGTCCATTATTAGAACACCTAACTATATAAATAGCAAGCATTTAATATTGGCACGGGATTTGTAGATTTATTATTGAATAAATTTATGGAGGTTAAAATGAAAAAATTTATCGGTTTTATATTTATCTGGGCTGTATTGCTCTCATTAGTCTATATTCTATATTCGGAAGATCAAAAAGACGCCATTAATGGAAAACCCAGTGAAGAAATTCATTATATTATTGAAAAATATGGTGATAGAGCTTACAAATCTTTTTACTCAATTGATGAACTTCGTCCTTATAGTATCATACAAATTGATAGAATTTCAGAGCTATATAATAACAAATGGCTCTCGCCTGATTTAATTATGAAAAAAATTACTGCAAAAGATAAAAAAATTCTTAACAATAGCATAATCGGATACATCAATGATATGAAGAAAAACAAACGGGAATATATTCTTAAAAAAATAATTAATTGGTGTAAAGCCGATTTGCAATTTTCATTTATCAATAATGACTTGGGAATTTATAGAGAAAACCTTATAAAAGCGGTACATCAAGTTACAAGTTCACAAAGAATCATCTCCAAATATTATGATTTGAAAGCTAACAATATTGAAAAATTAAGCCCGGAACAAATGAACAAAGCATATTACGAAACATTAAATTTAGTCAGCTCTCTAAAATTCCGAGATCAACTAAAATATTATAGCGAAATATACAATCAATTAGCTATCATTTGTAACAAATAAATTAAAAAAGAAGGGATAAAATGCTTATTATCCCTTCTTAATATATTTTATGACAAGTTCAATCTAAGTAGCCCATGCGCAAAGATATAATTCTGAGGATTCTACCATATATTGATGAGTTGGGATTACTCTAACTGTGAATCCCTGTTTACCAGTATCCGGGCATAAGTAAGAGCCTTCGTAATAATTCCAACCATTCTCATTTTTAACAAGTTTCAAATCTTCGGTATTTGTTCTAATTAATTCTCCGAGATGATTAACGGCTCCATAATAGACCTGCACTTTAACATCATCGGAAGTCAATTCACCTAATTTAACCTTTGCGGATACTTCGACCGGTTTTTCTACAAAGGGTTCACCATCACCTTCCATCGATACTTCTTCAATTTCAATGTTATGCCATTCAGAAATGACTTTGTCTTTCCATTCCTTGAATTTTTCAGCTCTATCAGCTTGTTTCTGAGTTAATATTTGATAATTACTAAGAGCATTCAAATAGAATTTTTCAGTATAATCCTTAACCATACGATGAGTTGAAAAAGCACCTGCTATGGTTCGTATATTCTCTTTCATAAATGAAATCCAATTTTCAGGAATTCTATTCATTGATTCTCTATCATAAAACATCGGGACAATAATTTGTTCTAAAACATCATACAAATTGCCTGCTTCAACTATGTTTTGTTCATCAATATTGTCATAGTCTTCACCATGCCCGATAGCAAAACCGTTTTTCCCATTGTATGCTTCGTCCCACCAACCGTCAAGGATACTAAAATTCAAGCAACCGTTCAATGCCGCTTTCATTCCACTCGTTCCGCTTGCTTCCATTGGTCTTATTGGATTATTGAGCCATATATCACAACCTTTGACCATATGCCTTGCAATAACAGTATCGTAATCCTCCAAAAAGACAATATGTCTTTCTAGACTATACTCTTTAACTTTTTGAATAATTGCCTGTATAACTTCTTTGCCCGCTACATCGTGAGGGTGTGCTTTTCCGGCTATCACAATTTGAACCGGTCTATCAAATTTTTTCAAAATAGTAGCTAATCTTTCCATATCAGAAAACAACAGAGTTGCTCTCTTATAAGTTGCAAATCGACGTGCAAAACCAATAGTTAAAGCATCAGGGTCTAAATATTCATTAATTTTGTTGACCTGTTCGGGTGGCAAATAACCTTTTTTTCTATTCTTCAAATATTCTCTGGCAAATAGAACGAGTCTGATACGTCTTCGAGTTTTTTCTCGCCAAATTTCTTCTCCCGGAATTGAATCGATTTTATTCCAAATACTTTGGTCATCTGTATGTGTTCTCCATTTTGGAGTTAAATATCTATCGAATAATTCGGAAAACTCTCTTGACACCCAAGTTAATGTGTGAATACCATTCGTAATATGTCCGATAGGTACTTCGTCTTCGGGGAAACATTTCCAAAGACTATGCCACATTTTGCGGGAAACTTTGCCATGAAGCTTACTAACGCCGTTATGATAAGAAGTCAATTTCAAACCGAGGACTGTCATTGAAAAATCTTCACTCGTATTATTTTTATTTATTTGTCCTAAATTGAAAAAATATTCTTTGCTTAATCCCAAGTTCTTATAATAATTTTGGAAATAATTTTCCATTCTATCAATTTTGAAAGCTTCATTACCCGCCGGAACAGGTGTATGTGTTGTAAATATTGAAGTAGCTTTAGTAATTTGTTTTGCTGTTCTAAAATCAATATTATATTTTTTCATATACATAAATGTTCTCTCGAGCAAAGCAAAAGCCGCGTGCCCTTCATTGATATGTATGGATTCGGGATTAATCCCAAGCTCATTTAAAGCCCTCATACCACCGATACCAAGTACTATTTCTTGTTGTATCCTTGTTTCTCTTGTGCCACCATATAATTGGTCGGTAATGTCTCTATATTCATCTATACCGTTTAGAGCAATATTTGTATCCAGTAAATAGAGTGATATTCTTCCTACTTTGAGAAGCCATATATGCGCGAAAGCTTTTCCGTAAGGCAACTCAATTTCAATTGTTATAGGATTTCCATTTTTATCTCTTTGAAGAATCAAAGGCATTGAAAAGAAATTATTATAAGGGTAGTATTCGTTCTGCCAACCGCTTTGAGTTAACCTTTGTCTAAAATATCCTTGCTGATATAGCAAACCTACACCAATTAAATTTAAACCCAAATCACTTGCACTTTTAAGATGGTCACCTGATAATATCCCTAATCCACCTGAATAATTAGGAAAACTCTCGTTTATCCCATATTCAGTACTAAAATAAGCAACTGTTCCTTTAGGTTTATTATCTAATTCTTCATACCAAGTAGTGGATTTCATATAATTTGTAAACTTATTATGAATATAGTCAAGAAAACTAATGAAGTCATTTTGTTGGCTAAGTTCATTTAACTTACTAATTGATAACTTATTAATTAACAATACCGGATTATGATTAACATCTTCCCATAAATTTCTATCTACCCTTACGAAAAGTTCCTTAGCCTCGGAATCCCAACTCCACCAATAATTATAAGCTAACTCTTTAAGTTTTTCAATATTCGACGGCAAATTTGCCGTTACAATAAAATCATGAACCGGTTTCATATTTTTCCTTCAATATATTTTAATAACGTTATATATCATATACATTAAAATATAATTTTATTTTCTTAAATCAAAATGTTTCATTTATTATTAGCTTATTATTTTATCTTTTTATATTCTTTTTGTATTTTTGCTTATAAGACAGCAATTTTCTTTATTTGAAATTAATGTTTGATTTTTATAACATTTTTTTCTCAATTATATTTGAAATGAGAAATTATATGAAAACAAT
>CAZVPQ010000287.1:0-3860 GCA_964628675.1 uncultured Hyphomicrobiales bacterium
TTTACAAGCAAAGAATAATAAATTTGCAAGCAGAAAAATAATCATTGAAAAAATATATTTTGTTTTTATATTTAACAACTTTAATCTATAAATTATTTTCCATAATTAAGAAATATATAACTAAATAAATTGATAAAAATTGTAAATTAAAAATTTCAGTGTTAATTTACTTTTTTCAATTTATGAATTAATATCAAATAATATGCCCAAAGAAAAGAAAAGTAAGAGAAATGCTTGGAGTTTTATACCGACTCAGTATTTTGCGGAAGGATTACCTTATATTTTGGTCAATAATCTTTCTGTTGCAATGTACAAATCACTTGAAGTAAGTAATGCCGTAATTGGTATGACGAGTTTTCTGTATATCCCTTGGTCGATTAAGCTGTTTTGGGGTCCATTTGTCGATGCCAATTCTACTAAAAGGAAATGGGTTTTAATGATGCAATTAGCCTTGGGGCTTTGTTTCCTATTAATTGCTTTCGGTATTCAATTGACAAATGTTTTGGAAATTACTTTGATAATCTTTTCTATAATTGCTTTTCTGTCTGCTACTCACGATATTGCTACCGACGGCTTTTATCTCCACGCATTAGACAAAAAAGACCAAGCATTTTTTACAGGTATTCGTAGCACATTTTATCGCTTATCAATGATTTTTGGTGGTGGTATTTTGGTGTCTATTGCCGGCACGTTCGGTGAGTATTCGGGAAGTATTATTAATGGGTGGTCATTGGCTTTCTTTATTTCATCGGCTTTGTTTATTGCATTCTTTCTTTATCATAAATGGATACTGCCCTATCCCACAACAGATAGACCCGTCAGATCCGATGACAAAATAAGCTCTATTCCTTTCAAGAAAGTTTTCAAAGAATATTTTTCTCAAGATAAAATCTTAGTGATTTTGTCTTACATATTATTGTATCGGCTTGGTGAAGGGATGCTTGTAAAAATGGCACAACCTTTTCTGATGGATGGCAAAATAAAAGGCGGAATGGGAATATCGCTCAGTCAAGTTGGCGTTATGTACGGCACGCTCGGCGTTATTGCTTTAGTCATAGGAGGAATACTCGGTGGTTGGCTTATAAAAAAATACAGTTTGAAGAAACTGATTTGGATAATGGCTTTTGCAATGAATTTACCGAATATTTTATATGTTTTTCTTGCTTATTATTTACCCGAATACACTTGGAATCTTGATTTGTCTTGGATTAATTCGGCTTGGATTTTCTCGTTTAATCCTCTAATTCAACTCACAATTATTATTGAACAATTTGGCTACGGAATTGGCTTTACCGCATTTATGGTTTATTTATTGTATATCTCAAAAGGCGAGTTCAAGACTTCACACTTTGCTATTTCAACGGGTATTATGGCTGTTGGTATGATGATACCGGGTTTTTTAAGCGGATTTATTCAAGAGCAGTTGGGTTATCTTTGGTTATTTATTCTGAGCTTTTTGTTTACAATTCCGGGAATGATTACTATTTTCTTTTTGCCTTTTTACGAGGATAATTGATATATTTGAAATAAATAATAATGAAAAATGATATAAATATTGGTGCGGCAATAATTGTCAAAGATGCCGAAGAAACTATAGAGCAGGTGTTGAACTCAATACAGAGCGTTTGCAAGCAGATTGTTGTCATTGATACTGGCTCAAGCGACAGAACCCCTGTGATTGCTTCGAGAATGGGAGCGGAAGTTTATTTTTTTAAATGGATTGATGATTTTTCAGCGGCAAGAAATTATTCTCTATCGTTTCTAAGAACGGAATGGGCTTTGATAATTGATGCTGATGAAGTTTTAGATACCGATAGCTTTATTAATAATTCCCATTATCTCAAAGATGATTCCATCGGTGGTATCAGAGTAAAAATTAGCAATATTTTGAATGATTCGCAGACTATAAAAGAGCATAGATATACAAGAATTTTCAGAGTTGATGTTACAATTAGATTTAAAGGCAAAATTCACGAACAAATTGCCGAAAGTATTGAAAATAAAAATTTTAAAATTATTGATTCGGAAATTCTTATTAAACATTATGGTTATTCTGAAATCAATGAGGAAAAAATTAGCAGGAACAGAGATTTACTAAACTCTGAAATCAAAGATAATCCTGATGATAATTGGTTGAAATTTCATCTTGCCGAAACCGAATTTACTGCTAAAAATTACAGAAAGGCAAAAGAAATATTGTTAGAAATATATAATAGCGAAGATTTAAGCGAAGAACATAACGAACTTGCTAAAATCAGATTGGCACAAATATTTTTGAATGAAGATGATTATATAAAAGTCGAAGAATATCTTAATTTTGTTAGTATGAATAAAGAAATTGAAGGACTTAGAAAATATATTCTCTCAACGAATTTTTTAATGCAAAAAGAATACAAAAAAGCGGCGGAAGTCATCAACTCTTCTGAAATCAAATCATCAAAATTAGTAAATAATCAAGATGTCCAAAGATTAGAAAACGTTTTAAATAATATCCTCCATAGGTAATATTTACTCCTCGCTTCGATGATAATAAATATTCCTTTCTTTCAAATAATCAATAATAAAATTAAAACTTTTTTCATCTTCACCTAAGTACTCGGGCGGAATAATGCCTTTGCGATTAAAAAAACCGTTCAAAAACAAATTTGCAACTGCCGTCGCCGTATATCCGGTCGTTCGAGCCATAGAACTTGTTTTAGTTGCTTTATCATTCTTATCAAAAAGATTGTAAATATATTTTTTCGGCTTATTATCTTTTTCACCTTCAATAATAATTCTCATTACCGTAAATTCGTCATCATCTTCATTGAGTTTCCACTTATCAAACAATATTTTGGAAGTAAATTCCAATGGTTTTATAAATTGACCTCTAAATTCAATTTCTTCTTCACTGAAAAAGCCCGAATCTTTCAGAACTTTGATATACTCAATATGATGTGGATAGCGTAAAGTCTTTTCAATCATATTAGGAATTTTCATTGTAAACATCAGCGAACGCAAACCGTCTGTATTAAATGCTTCGAGCGTACCAACTTCGTCAAATTCGAGATATTCTGTATCGGACAAAGCAGGCTTTGTGATAATATTTCCATTTTCAACATATCTTGCAGGTCTTGTGTATTCTTCAATCACATCAACCGGAGAAAAAGGGGCTTTGTATTCAAAAGGTTTTTCACGTTTCAACGGCAAGCCGCCTACATAGCATTTGTAATTTTCTACTTTCATTCTTCGATTGTGAAAACCCAATATAATATTGCCCATACCGGGGGCAACACCGCAATCAACAATAGCAGTAACGCCTGATTGTTTTGCAAGTTCATCAAGTTCAAAAGCATTCTCGGGGAAAAAGGAAATATCAACTATGTTTTTCTTTGCCTCAATCACTGCTTTGCAAGTAGCATAGCCCATAAATCCCGGTACAGCACCAACTACCAAATCATACTCTTGAACAATATTCTTTATATTTTCGCTTTTAGATAAATCAATTTTTACAGTTTTAATTTTATGTTGTTGAAGTTTCTCAAAATTATTATCATTAATATCGGCAGAACAAACTTGATGATTTTTTGCCAAATCAATAGCTATTGCACTTCCGACCATACCCGCACCAAGCACAATTATTTTTTTCATAATATTCTTCCTTAATTCCAAAAATTATATATTTTTCAATTTAAGATTTTCTTAATATTTTTTTCAGAAAATAAATATTATTTCAATCAATTACAAATATTATTAATTTCCAAACTCAAAAACAGCAAATATATAATAGCAATACGATAAAACAGCTGTGTTGGAAAGTATTATTACTAATCAAATCCAAATTCCCAGAAGAAAATTAACAATAAAAAAATAATTCCTTA
>CAZVPQ010000288.1:0-3836 GCA_964628675.1 uncultured Hyphomicrobiales bacterium
CAAATAAATAGTGGAATAATAAATTTGAAATCAATGAAAATATTAAAAACAATGATCAAGAGTGTACTTTTATTTGCATCAATTTTAAGCATTTCTTATGCACAAGGAAATACTTGCACTTTAAAAATAAAAATTATTGGATTTGAAAACAATTCAGGCAAAGCAATTATACATATTTACAACTCGAAACAAGCTGAGTATTATCCGACGAAGACGAAGAAAGCCTTTAAAAATCAAGTTGTGGGAATTATTAATAAAAAAGCAATTGCTATATTTAAAAATTTACCTTATGATGATTATGCTATAAGTGTTTATCACGATGAAGATAATAATGGGAAACTTAGTACAAATTGGATTGGCATTCCTAACGAAGGTTTAGGAACCTCTAATGATGCAAAGGGGTATTTTGGATCACCATCATTTGAAAAAGCAAAAATATCTTTAAGAAAAAGTAGATTGGAAATTAAAATGTTTTATTAATATTTTCCATACTATTGAAGTTAACCAATAACTATGTTAAGTATTGATACTTGGTTGGATATTGAATTACTTTCTTAATAGACTTATTGTTGAAGGTAAGTCTAATACTGAATAATATATATTGTTAAATGTTTGTAAATTGTTATAAAAAAAGCAAGCTCTTGATTTCCATAAATTCTTGTTTTTGATTATTTTTGTTTAGATAATTATTATTAATATGAAACAAAGGAAGCAATGATGAAAAAAAGCACATATTTGGTGCTTATTATATTGACATTATTTGCTACTCTAATGTACTCACAAAACAGCATTGATTCAGTTGACAACGCATATAAAACCCCTTTAAAAATCAAATACGGAATTTTCAGCCATTATAATTATAACATTCATACATCAAGTTTTTCGGAATTAAATAATATTCCTACTTGTTGTAGAAAAAATATGGGTGGAACCGGAACCGGTTTTTCCTTAGGTGCTTTAGTTGAATATCCTTTTAATGATAATTGGAGTCTGCATTTACGATTGGAGTATTCGGATTATAACGGATATTTGACACAACAAGAAAAGACAACTATTGAATTGTATGATGAAGCAAGTGATGATTACTATCCCAGCATAGGTATATTCGAATATCAACTGGATACAAAGTTATCGACAATAGAATTTACACCATTAGCATCTTATAAAATATTAGATAATTTTTTCCTTCAATCGGGTTTTCGTATTGCCTATCTATTTAAAAGAAATTTTCATTATCAAGAAAAAATCGTTGAGCCTAAAGACCAAGGTTGGTATCACGGAACTAATCGGGATAAAGTTAGAAATGTAAGAGATGGTAAATTGACAGATGCTTCTTCAATATTAGCTTCTTTTACTCTCGGATTAAGTTATCAATTACAAGCAAGCCCCGACAGCTCTATTTTTCTTGTTCCTGAGGCATATTATTCATACTTAATAAATCCAATTGTTGTTAATTCGGCTTGGCATATAACTAGTTTTAAAGCCGGGGTTACAATTAAATATTTGCCACCTCCTCCACCTCCACCTCCGCCTGCACCACCAATGGAGGCACCGTTACCTAAATATCCGAATATGATTAAGCCACCGGAAATTTACGTAAATATTGATGCTCGACAAATTGATAGTACCAACAAAGTACAGGATAAAATCAATATTAAACTCGAAGATTTTGTTACTCATAATATGAGCCCATTATTAAACTATATTTTCTTTGATGATAATTCATCTGAAATACCAAGCAGATATATTAAATTAACTGAAAATGAAACACATTCTTTTAACGTCCTTAAGTTAAGAAAACTTACCGTATTGGAAACTTATTATCATATATTAAATATTGCAGGTTTGAGACTAAGGAATAATCCAAAAACGAAAATTACTCTTGTCGGAACTAATTCTTACTTCGGTGCGGAAAAAGGTAATTTAAAATTGTCTCGTTCAAGAGCGATGACTGTTAAAAATTACTTAGTGAATGTTTGGGGGATTAATTCCAATAGGATTAAGGTAAGAGCAAGACAACTACCACGACAACCTTCTAATTATATGGAACCTGACGGACAAGAAGAAAACCGTAGAGTAGAATTACTGTCTTCCGATTGGAAAATATCAGAACCCGTTGCAGTTAAAGATACTACAAGGAATATTGCAAAATCAATAATTAGATTTTTCCAAAAGTCCTATATTCCTTCCGGTATTAAATTATGGGCATTAAAAATAAAACAAGAAGGTAAAATTATCAAGCAATTTGAAGGTGCCGGTAAACTTCCTCTCAAATTTGATTGGCGATTAAATTCAAGTTCCCGTAATATTTCTTTGCAAGGTGGGCATCTGACTTATTCAATAATGATTGAGGATAGTTTAAATCAAGTTGTTCGGTCAAAAGAAAAGCAATTTAAGGTTGAGCAATTAACTATTGAGAAAAAACGAAATGAAAAGGTTTTAGATAGAGAATACGAATATTATAGTTTGATTCTGTTTGATTATGGTAAATATAGACTGAGGGGCGAACACAGGAAAATTCTCCAACTTATTAAAAAGAGATTAAAGCCCAATTCTAAAGTTGTTATTACCGGTCATACTGATTTGATGGGTCGTACTGAATTGAACAAAAGAATTGCAACTCAACGAGCAAAAGCTGTTGCAAAATATTTAAAAATACCTAATGCTAAAGTTATTGGTGTTGGTGAAGATAATCTATTATATGACAATGCAACACCCGAGGGTAGATTTTATTGTCGTACCGTAAGAATAACTATTGAAACTCCGATTAGTAATGGGAAATGAGCTAAATTCAGAATTTTAGACGAACTATCCTTAAACCGCAGAATTTATAATCACTATCGCTAAAAGTACGGTTACTTGCTCTGATATATGCTTTGCCACTATTTGCGGCACCGCCTCTCAGCACGTGTTTGATTCCTATACCCGGTCCGATGGGGTCTTTCGAAGGTGAATAATGATAAAAAGTATTATCAAACCAATCCCAGCACCATTCCCATACATTGCCCTGAAAATCATACAAACCAAATCCATTTGCTTTCTTCATACCCGAAGGGTGAGTAGTATAAGCCGAATTTTCATTATACCAAGCAACTTCGTTAGCGTTATTAGCATAAGGAAAGTCCGAATTACTTCCCGAACGGCAAGCATATTCCCATTCGGCTTCAGTTGGTAATCTGTACCCATTGGCTTTTCTATCCCATATTACCATTGAATCATTTAAGAAAGTATAGCAAGTATCAAAATCAAATATTTGAGATATTCTATTACAAAACCTAATAGCATCGAACCAAGAAATATTATTAACGGGCAAATTATTCCCTTTGTAAAAACTCGGATTGCTTTTCATTACTTTTGACCATAAATTTTGGTCAATCTCATATTTACTCACAAAAAGTTTTTGTGAAATATTAACCGTATGTGCAGGTTGCTCATTATCCCAACCGTTTTCCGAACCCATAATAAATGAACCGGCAGGAACTTTAACTGTTTCCAAACTTGGCAATTTCTCAACATCAATATGAACTTTGTTGCTCGTAAAATCATCTTTGGATACACCGATATAACCACTAATAAAATAATTCGGTACTTTAAGTTTTATCTCGCTATAAGTCCACTTTTCACACAAATCGGAATCCAAAGTAATTAATGTGTCTGTCTGAGGATTGAACCCGTCTTTTTCCAAAACCAGACGACTTTTTTTAGATGGCAAACCGAAATTTTTACCAAAAATAGTCAAATCATCACTGATAAATACTTGGTCATTCGATAGACCTATTATCTCAGGTATTTGAGGTTCAACAATTTGCTTTTTTTCTTTACATGCAAAGAATAAT
>CAZVPQ010000289.1:0-3807 GCA_964628675.1 uncultured Hyphomicrobiales bacterium
CAACTTCAAATGCACGTTGCAAACCGTAAACACCCTCACCGTTTTTCACTTCTCCGAGACCCGTCTCGCAAGCCGAGAGAATTACTAATTCCGTTTTATCCAAATCCAAATTCATTGCTTCAAAAGCTGTTAAATGGAAAAATTGCCAAAAGGTCTGTAACTATGTCTATAATGAAGCATAGTTTAGTAAATACATTAGCAATGAAATTACGGAATTTATAAAATAGTAATTTCTAATATTTAATAAATTTTTGAGATCTTATTAAATTATTTACTTCCATTTGTATAAAATAGATTCCTGCCGGCAAATCCTGTAAATTAGTTTGGAATTCACCTGTTTTTCCGTTATTATTTCGATTTGCTTCTTGCGATAAATCTTTAACAAAATAGCCGTTAATATCATATAATTTCAAACTTATTTTTTGATTTTGTGCATAATGCAAACCATAAAGATTGATTTTGACATTACCTACAACAGGATTAGGGACTACCGTAATATAGTAATAAGGACAATATACTCCACCTTCGGTTTGTTTATCGTCAACGCCTATAGTAGTTGAATCGATAATACCTCGAATTACTCTTCCCCTACCTAACAAAAAAATATTACCGTTCATTGCTCTTTGAATACCGGAATAAAAATCATAAGTAAAAACTCTGGAATCCCCGGAAAAATGTCTATTGAATGGTAAAACTTCCATTTTCCAAGAATCTCCGCCGTCATAAGTAGTAAATATAGTATCTTGCCTGCCAGTAGCTAAACCGAAATTTTCATCAATAAAATATACATCTGTAATATAATGTTTAATTCCAGGTAATAAAAGTTCCTTCCACGTTTTACAACCGTCTGTAGTTTTTAATATTAAATTAGTCTTTCCGCTTTTGATTACGGCAAGGTTTTTATTTGTAAATTGAATTTTACCAAAAGTCGAAATATTTTCTTTGGAATAAACAGAATCAAAACTTTTGCAATAATCCATAGTTCTAAATAAAGTACTCACACTTTTATATCCGTAAGGATAGTTAATACTGTCACTTGTTTTTAAATGAGAAGAGCGTTTGATTAAATATCCGGTTGAGGAATCCGGGAAAATAATTTGTTTCGCATTATTATTTAAAATCTTTTCCAAATAATCGCCCGATTTGGGAAATACTCCGATAGAATCCCAATACATACCACCGTCTTTTGTTTTAAAAAGAATGAAAGTATCATCATATTTCAAACCAATAGCGAAACCAAGATTTTTTGAAATAAATGAAGAATTGTAAAGAATTAGTTTGTTATCGGAAAAATTCCAAGTTTTACCTCCGTCTGTTGTAAAAGTTATATTTGCCGATTTTTTTGTCAAAACAAATTTACTACTACCATTAAGAAAACCATTTAAACTATCTAAAAAATGTCCACTCCTAAACATAAAGTCTGAAGAAGATATGGAACCCCAAAATTTTTTATCGTCATCATTTTTTATTTCATATCTTGGGAAAATCCTATCCCAACTGATTCCGTAATCACTACTCAAAAAAACTCTCCCGTATGGAAGAGGGCATTAATTAGTATGTTCTCTCATTTTTCTCCACGACTTGAAAGTAGTGGCAATTCATTCTCAAATTAAGTCATATTAAAATGAGAGCTTTTATTTAAGGGCATCAACTACTTTTTGTGCGATTTCCGTACTAACTCTGATTTGAGCTTCACCCGTTGAAGCACCGATATGAGGAGTAACAGAAACATAAGGATGATTGATTAATGCCTTTTGAGCTTCTCCAGCAGGTTCATTTTCATAAACATCAATAGCGGCACGTGCAACCTTGCCACTCATAAGTGCATCTAAAAGAGCAGATTCTTTAATAGTTCCACCTCTGGCACAATTTACAACTACAACTCCATCTTTCATCTTTGCAAATTCAGCTTCTGCCAATGTTGGTCCTTGTTCTTTAATAAAAGGTAAATGTAAAGCAATAAAATCAGCTTGAGCTAACAAATCGTCTTTTTTCATTAAAGAAACTTCTAAATTTGTTTCTTTAACAAATGGATCATAGGCAATTACTTTCATACCAAGTCCCAAAGCCCTTTTGGCTGTTTCTTTTCCAATTGCCCCTAAACCTAAAATACCTAAAGTTTTTCCTGTCAATTCTATACCATTTTTATAATCTTTTTTGGGCCATTTGCCTTCCATCATTTCCATTTTACTTCTATGGATAAATCTGCAAACGCTCAACATATGACCTAATGTCAATTCAGCTACTGAAATTGAAGATGCTCCGGGAGTATTTAATACAGGAATACCTTTTTCTTTAGCATAAACAGTATCAATATTATCAAGACCGACACCACCGCGAGCAATACATTTTAAATTACCTGCATCAATAAGTTCTTTGGGAACTTTGGTAGCAGAGCGAACCATAATAGCATCAAAATCGCTAATTTTCTCCATTAATTCTTCCTGTGAATACTTATGGTTAACTACATCATGACCCGCATTTTTTAAAATCTCTTCACCTAATGGGTGAATTCCGTCGGATACTAAAATTTTCATACTAACTCCTTTAAATTTGATAAACATAAAAATATATTTTCAATAATCCTTTTTCATATAAATTTTGAAAAACAAAGATAATTAAAATAGATTTAGCTCCCAAAATAAATTGTTCCGTTGCAAACAATACTTGTGTATCGTATATTAATAATTTTTTATTAAAGTAAATAATTCTTGTTTTTACTTTCAAATAAAGTTAAATTATTTTTTTTTACGGAAAGCTATGGGGAATCAACAATTTAAACTTGATTGGATAAAATATCTAAATATAACTGCCAAAATCTTAACTATTTTTTACATTTTTATTATTTCTCTCATTTATATTGGCGAGGGTTATAATTTACACCATTTGTCAACAAGAGAACTTGCTTTATCAATATGTTTTCCTTTTGGTGTTGGAATAGGTATGATAATAACTTGGTTCAATGAAAAAATAGGTTTTTTACTAACGGTTATTAGTTTTTTCGGATTTTATTTAATTCATTTGGGATTTTTCGGAAACTTTGCCTTGATGATTTTATTTCTTCTTAATTTCCATTACAGGGATTTATATTTTTTGCACATTGGATACTTAAAGAAAAAAGAATAAAACAAAAATAATCTATTATTTATTACTTTGTTTTTGTATAGAAGGCTCTTTTGGAACAAAACCAAAATCTTTTGAATCGGGATAGTCAATATTTTTTAAATCATCACTTTTTTCATTTTTAAAATCCTCTTCTTTTAATTCAGAAGCATTCATTTCCTTAATAGGTGGTGTTTTTATTGTTGGCTTTATATCTACCACATTTAAATCATTTTGAATTTCGTTGATTTGATCGCGGAATTGTGTTTGAGCATTACGTATTTTTTGCATACCCTTACCAAACATCTGGGCTATTTCAGGTATTTTTTTAGGACCAAATAATAGCAAAACTCCCAGCACAATTACTAATAGTTCCGGACCACCGACATCAAACATTACAACTCAATCAAAAATTTAACTTACGCTTCTTTTTTATCTTCTATTTTTTTATTTTCTTCTTCAGTAGAAGCGGCTTTTTTAAATTCTTTAATACCGGAGCCAAGACCTTTCATTAATTCAGGTATTTTTTTGGCACCAAACAAAATAATTATACCTAAAAGTATAATCAACCATTCCGACCCACCAGGTAAACCAAACATAAAAACTCCAATTTATAATAAAATTATTTATCAAAGAAACTATTCATTGACTTAAATATTGTTAATCCATCATCTTTCCCCAATATCTTATCACTATGCCTCTCAG
>CAZVPQ010000290.1:0-3799 GCA_964628675.1 uncultured Hyphomicrobiales bacterium
TTGCTAATACAATTTTAAATTAGTTTGTCATACTGAACGAAGTGAAGTATCTCCTCTCTAATTCAGGATTCAGAATTAATAACCCCGTCCTTCAACATTAGCAAACGTTTAGCTCTATCCATAACTTGTTTATCATGAGATGAAAAAAGAAAAGTAATATTTTTATCTTTATTCATTTTCTCCATCAAATCCAATAAATTTTCACCGGTCTTTGAATCCAAATTCGCCGTAGGTTCATCAGCCAAAACAATCAAAGGGTCATTAACAATTGCTCTTCCAACGGCTACTCTTTGCTGTTGTCCACCACTCATTTGGTTGGGCATTTTACCGGCTAATTCGTCAATCGAAAGCTCTTTCATTATATTGATTGCTTTCTTATGCCTTTCTTTTTCAGAAATACCTTTTAGCATCATAGCAAATTCTATATTTTCCATAGCTGTTAGAACAGGAATTAAATTGTATGCTTGGAAAACAAATCCCATTTTATTCAATCGAATTTCAGATAATTCCTTTTTCTTTTTTTGACTGACATCTTGACCTTCCAAAAGCACTTTGCCTTTTGTAGGCAAATCCAAAGTACCCAATATGTTCAGGAGGGTAGTTTTTCCGGAACCCGAAGGTCCGGCAATCACAATAAAATCACCTTTGTTAATAGTCAAATCAATACCTTTTAAAGCATGAACAGGAACACCATTGTCCTGATAAATTTTCTCAACAGCTTCTACTTTTAAAATTTCCATAATTTTTCTCACAATATATTTATTAATAAATTTCTTTTTTATACATATCGCATAGCATCTGTAGGTTGCAATTTAATTGCTTTGCGCGCCGGATAAATAGCTCCGACAACAGTAGCCAAGGGCATTATTACTATTGAATTAATAATAATACTTAAATTCATTTGTGGATAAATTACGCTTCCCAAACCAAACGAACTAAGACTATCGTTATATATACTTAAATCAACTCCCGTATGAGAAAGTAGCAAATAGAATAATAAACCAATCGCAAATCCTATAATTGTACCGAAAAAACCAAGTACGAATGCTTCCTGTAAAACCATAGAAAAGATTTTTCTATTTTTCATACCTATTGACATCAATACACCAAATTCTTGCACTCTTTCAAATACTGACATTAGCATAGTATTGATAATACCGAATAACACAGCTATATATATAACCATATAAATTATATAAATCATTTGGTCAAATATTTCAATATATTTCATTATCAATGGTAATAATTCTTGATAAGTCAATACTTCATATTCACCGTCAATTTTCTTTAACAATTCTTTCTTATATAAAGAAGTCTTTTTTTCATCTTTTGTTATCATAGCAAATTCATTAATATTTTTGCCCATACCTAAAGTCTTTTGTGCAGTTTTTATCGGGATATAAATAAATGTTCTATCAAAAACCGCACTTCCTGTCTTAAATATGCCGACAACTCTAAATAACTCATTAGCAACATGACCGTTTACATCAGATACGACTGTAACGACTTTGTCCCCAATAGTAACATCAAGTTTTTCAGCCATTTTTTGCCCGATAACAATTTCATTTTTGCCAGTCCCTAAATAACTGCCTTTAATAATTTTCTTATGAATATTTGTAATAATTTTTTCTTTATTCGGCTCTATTCCAATAATTGCGGCACCGGAAGATGTGCTTGCACTACTGAGTAATCCATAGACCATAACTCTTTTACTATACGACTTAATAAAAGAAGATTTTTGTAAAACATTTTCAACTTTTTCAGGGTTAGGAATTACTTTATGGACATTTTTATTGTTTTCATACCCTTTTTTATGGATTTGAATATGGGAAGTATGAAAACTTATCTGATTTTCCAACATCTGCATTGCAAAACCGTCAGATATTGTGGAATAAAGAAATAAGGAAGCCACTCCGACAATAATTGATGCCAAAACAATAATTGATCTTCGTTTATTCCTCCAAAGATTTCTCCAAGCAATTTTAAATAACATATTTTTTATCCTAATATTCTTACATTTTTATTTATTTCAATTCTTCTTTTCCTGTCATACTGTACGAATTTTCCGGAACAAGTTCGGAACAGGAAAGAATCTTTTCTTATTATACACCCTTCGCACATAAAGAGTAGATTCTTCGTTGCACTCAGAATGACGGAGAATATAGCTCATTCTGAATAAAGTAATGAATTTCTTCTTTCACACACTATTGTCATTCTGAACGAAGTGAAGAATCCCCTCTTCACAACACAACACAAAATTTTTCCTTCACGAGCTAAAACACGTGGCAATTCAGAATTCAGAATTTATCAAGTATATCGAATTCCCTTTAAAGCTTCTAATTTCCTTAACTTAAACGCAGGTATCGTATAAACAACTAAGACAATAAGAAAAATTGATATTGCAGTATTTATAAAAATGTCCGGTTGAACAGTTGAATACATAGCCGGCTCCCATCCAATTTCTTTATACATTTTTGCGTATTCTCCACCGAATTTAATCGGATTTAGCATAACATAATAATTAGCTAAAAATCCGACAATCATTCCCGCTAAAGTGCCAATTAATGAAATAAATATAGTTTCAAAAAACACTATTATAACTAATTTAATCTGCTGAGTACCGAGAGCTATCATAACACCGAATTCTTTGAACCTCTCTGTAATAGACATTGTCAATGTGTTGAGAATACCAAAAGCAACAATGATTAAAAGAATAGCTAAATAAACTATTCCGCCTGCATTATCAAATTCAATTGATTGCTTCATCTCAGGCATTAATTCTCCCCAGTCCAAAGCAATCAGATGTTTATTATTACTTAATTTTATCTTTTTTAAACTTTCATTTACATAAGATTTTACTTCATCAATATCTTTTAAATTATAAAGATTTAAGGCTACACTGCTAACTCTATCACCCATTGATAAGAGTTCTTTTGCAGTTTTTAAATTCATAAATACAGCCATTCTGTCAAAATCTGGTTGCCCCATACTAATTGTACCCGAAATTCTGAATTTCATATTACCTGTTGAACCGTCATAACCGGAAGAAAGAATTACAAGTTCATCGCCAATTTTAGCTCCGAGATTTTGCAAAAGTTTAGTGCCAATCACAATATCATTCGGCTTTTCGTTTGAAATAAATTTTCCACTTTTTAGCTTAGTTTGAATTTTAGAAACAGATTTTTCAACATCAGGGTCAATAGCAAATATCTCAGCACCAAACGAGCTTTTGCTATTTCCAATTAAACCGTCTGCTTGAATTCTCGGAGCAAAAGCTTTAATTTTTGGATTGCCTTTTAAAATAGTTTTTATAGATTCATCATAATTAAAAGTTTTCCGCAGGCTCGGGTTATCCAAATATCCATCAACTTGAACTTGCAGATAGCCTGTAAGAACTTCAACAGATAATTTAATATTTTCCGCATAAGTACCTAATTGCATGCCCCTCATAAACACAGTTAATAATACGGCAAACATAACTGCAAGCATTGTGATAATAGCTCTTCGTTTGTTACGCCAGATGTTTCGCCAAGCTAATTTTAAAATTAATTTCACAATTACACTCTATATTTTAAACAATTTGTTTCAATTATATTATTTGATTATTCATTTACGCAATTCCAACATTAACACGTCCTTATTTCTACAAACATTTCGCAACTACCTTGCTAATATATTTTTAAATTAGTTTGTCATACTGAACGAAGTGAAGTATCTCCTCTCTAATTCAGATTTTCCAAATTATATCGTGTATTGAAGAAGAGATTCTTTTCTGTTCCGAACTAGTTTCGGAAACTAC
>CAZVPQ010000291.1:0-3788 GCA_964628675.1 uncultured Hyphomicrobiales bacterium
GTTTTATAAGTTATGTAATAATTTTGTTATATGCAAGATTTTTTTGTAAAATATGCTTTTCATACTTTGTATTTATTCTAACCTTGATTTTTTTTATCTTAATTTTGGATTATATAAAAGAAGTATTGTATTAGGAAACTTTATTTCTTATATCATAAACTAATTTGCCAATTTCGGCTGAAAACAAAATTATAAATGTTAAATAATAAACCCAGACCGCCATTGACGCCAAGATGGCATAAGTGCCATAGAATTTACCATAAGCTGATACACCGCCAATATACCATGCGAAAATATATCGAGAAATTTCAACAAATACAACGCAGGATATTATGCTTGTATAGCGAACTATTCGTGGCATTTTCTTGTTGGGAACAAATCTAAAAAGCAAATAAAATAGTAGCAATGAATTGAAGATGGAAAATAATAATATATACGCTTTGTTAAAAATCGGAGCTAAATAATCAGGAGATAACTGTACTATATAACTTTGGATAACAGAAACTAAGGGCGAAACAAATGTAATCAACATTATTAATATAGCTAAAGAAATAATCAGTAATACATCTAATAGTTTATAAAAAAAATATGTTCTTGGAGTTTCAATCTTAAATATGCTGTTCAATCCGGTTCTCAGAGAACTTAACAAAGTAGTAGATAGCCATAATAATGTAATAATACCCAAAATTCCGAATAGAGAACTTTCATTAAAAGTTAATGAAACTTCGTTCAACACATTTTCCAATACGTCTTCTAATATTGGAGTAGAAGGGATTACTTGGTCAAAACCTTTAAGCAATAAATCGTTTATCATATCTGCGCCTATCGTTACATTTACGATATATAAGGCAACCAATAGCAATGGGATAAGATATAATAAAATATTGAAAGCAATTCCTGCGGCAATTAAAAAAGTATGATTTTTTTCCAATCTAAATATCATTTCTTCAATAATAGCAACAAAACTTCTAAATCTTCTATTTTTCAGATGTAGAAAATCAAGTATTTTAATTAAATCTTTATCTTTTATTTCAAATTTCATATTTTACAATTTAATAATTATTATTTTTAAAAATGAAAAAATTACAAAATAAAAATATATGATAGCAAAAATTTCAATATTAATTATTATATTATTAATCTCTTGTGCTAATCCTATGCCACCTACGGGCGGACCTCCCGATAAAACACCACCAAAAATAATTAATTCCGAACCATTAAACGGTACGATAAATTTCCATAGCAAATCCATAAGTTTGGAATTTAATAAATATATGAATAAAAATAAAGTTAATGAAAATATTTTTGTTACTCCTGATAAGAAAATCAAATTTGATTGGAGTGGCAAAGAACTAAACATTGAATTTGAAGATGAATTGGATTCTAATACAACTTATGCAATTAATATTGGTACTGATTATACAGATTTGAAACAGAATAAACCCACTCAATCCTACACTTTGATTTTCTCGACAGGGAATTTTTTGGACAGTGGGGAAATATCAGGACAATTGTTTGACAAAGAGCCTTCGGGTGCTTATATCTATGCCTATTATATCGGCAATATTAATCCTGATACTTTAAATCCAAATATGACTAAACCTGATTATAAAATTCAAATAGGAACTAATGGGAAATTCAATATATTGGCTCTGAAAGAGGGCAACTATCGATTATTTGCAATAAGTGACAAATTCAAAGATGGAATTTACAATGAAGGTATTGATGGGTTTTCAGCGGCGAGCAGAGATGTTATGGTTTTTGATGATTCAATTCCTTTGGTCAATTTTCAGTTAGGACCACCAATTGACAAAGTTGGACCAATGTTGTATAGTGCGGAAAGTATTTTTAACAATTTGATTGCTGTTGATTTTAGTGAACCTTTGGACACTTTTTCTTTAAAGTCAAGTGATTTCGAATTACAAGATTCTCTCGGCACTAAAGATATTGCTATTGAATCTGTATTATTTAGTTCGGAATCCAATAACAAGATATTGGTAATCCCTGAGGAATATTTGGATACTACTGTTGTTTGGAGAATTAGTGCTTTAAGTAATACAGGAATAAAGGATACGGTAGGTAATCCGGTTCAAGACACAATGAATACTACTTATTTTATGAGCAGAGCTGAAAAGGATACAAGCAAATTGAAATTCATAAAAATACCGCTCAAAGATAGTAGTAACAACATTAATTTGATGCCAAAAATGGATTTTGTTTTCAATCGAGGAATTATCAATAAAAATATAAAAAATAAAATTTCTCTGATGCCCAAAGATTCTTCCGAAAAAATTGATTTTGAATTAAAATGGGAATCCGATAATTACTTTTCAATTATTCCAAATAAAAATCTCAAAACTAATACAAATTATTTTATATCATTCAATATTGATAGTTTGCAATACTCAAAAGATAAGTTTTATCAAGATTCTACAATGATATTACATTTTAAAACTATTGATACAAGAAAATTCGGTGGTGCCAAAGGTAGTGTTAAAAATTTTGCAGTAGCTGATTCTTTGATGAAAATTAGATTTGTTAAAAGTCCTATTTTGATTTTTGAAACTTCTACTATTGATTCGGGTAAATGGGAAATGCCTAAATTGCCCGAAGGAAAATACAAGGTTGAAATATATTATGATAGAGATAAAGATGGCAAATATTCTTATGGCAATCTTTATCCGTTTCAATTTTCCGAAGAATTTATTATATTGAAAAATGAAATAGAAATAAATCCGCGATGGACAAAAGAAATAATTTTGCCATCACCAATAACAAATAAATAGTTTAATATTTTATGAAGTCGATATGAAAATTTTAAAAATGATACTAATTGTAATTGCAAGTTTATTAGTGTTGTTCTTTTTAGTTACTGCTTTTTTACCTTCATCGGCAAATGTACAAAGAACAATTGTAATTGAGTCGCCTGCTAATATACCGTTCGCATTAGTAAATAATATGAAGAGTTGGGAGAAATGGTCGCCATGGTACAAATTGGATCCGAAAGGTCATTGGGAATATCTCGGCAAAGCAGAGGGAGTGGGTTCTATCCAAAAATGGAAAAGCGACAATCAACAAGTTGGGCAAGGTCGAATAGAAGTTAAGGAAAGTATTCCTTATAAAAAAATCACAACCGAATTATCTTTTTTTGGTCAAAAATTCGGTACGGGGATTTGGACTTTTGAAGAAAAAAACGGAAAAACAAAAGTTACTTGGAAAATGCATGCAGAAGTGCAATTTTTAGAAAAATGGTTTGCACTTGGTATGGACAGTATGATTGGACCAATGTTTGAAAAAAGCTTAAAAAAGATTAAAGAAATTTCTGAAAAGTCACCCAAGAAAAATTTTGTGATTTCATTAGATGAGATTTCAGCAATTAATGTTTTATGTATCAAACACCAAGCTAATTTGGAAAAAGATGATATCCAGGCCATGCTCCCCTCCTGCATGGACCCATTTACCAGGAGATATTTCCATCCTCTTTTTTCTTGTCGCATTCGCCTTTTTCCTGCACCATGATGCACTGGATCTGTGGTGGACCTATGACGATCCCTACATATTGGAGCTGGCTGTTTTCCATAATCCCCTGGATTTTTTTTTGCGGCCTGAAATATATCAGAAGATGAGTATTGTAAATTTTACTCCTCTGCTAATCCCGCCTTATGCACTTAATTATCATATGTTCGGCCTTGAGCCGGAATGGTTCTATGCATACGAGATCCTGCTTCTGGCCATCCTTTCCCATGGACTTTTCCTTATACTGCGCAGCCGCCATTTTTTAGTTGCAT
>CAZVPQ010000292.1:0-3760 GCA_964628675.1 uncultured Hyphomicrobiales bacterium
GTTTGTTGTTTTGCGTAAGGTGAATAAATAATATGTTTTAGACAGTAGTACTTTCTTTGAATAGTAGTTGAATTTAGAGATAAGTATAAGAAAGGACAGTCAGCAATGACTGTCCTTTCTTATATATATCAATTGATGAGGTGCTTTCTATAAACTCAATTTCTTAAAAATAAATTCCGGAATTAATTTAATAATCAACATAATCCAACGCCAATAACCCGGCACATAAGCAATATCTTTACCGGAATTAATTGCCTTGTAAATTAAACGTCCTACATCTTGTGGCTTAGCAAACAAAGGATTTTTAGGCATATTAGCCGTCATTGGTGTATCAACCATTCCTGGTTTTATAGTTATAACTTTTACGTTTGATTTAGCTAATCTATTTCGCAGACCTTGAAGGAAAATACTAACTCCACCTTTTGCGGCACCGTAAATATAATTGCTTTGGCGCCCCCTGTCTCCTGCAACAGAAGAAATAACAGCAATAGTTCCACTTTGTTTTTCCTCGAAATAATTAGCGGCAATAGATGATAAAGCCATAACACTTACGCAATTTGTACTTAATTCTTTGCGAATAATATCTATATCTTTTTGTGCTTGTTCTTGATTGGGAAGAGTGCCGTGAGCTATGAAAACAATATCCAAACCACCAAGCCTATTCACTGCATTATCGAATACTACATTATGTCTATCAAAATCATTTACATCTAAGACATCATAATTAATCTCAGTATTATGTCTTGCTAAAATATCATCTTTCGTAGCTTTGAGTCTTCCTTCGCTAATATCTACAAGAAACAAGGAATCTCCGTCGGAAGCAAAGTTTATTGCTGTTTCTCTTGCAATTGCCGATGCGGCACCTATAATTAATATTTTTTTCATTTCTCTTGTCAATTATTATTAATAAAATTATTTAGTAACTCTTCTCCAAAAGCTCGAAGAAAATTTTGGATCTATAAATTGTGAAAAATCTTTCCATTGAGGATAATATGCTTGGAAATCTTCAGCCGGCATACGGGAATCTTTTGCAGGATAAATTACACCTCCCGCATTTCTAACGAAAACATCTAATTCTCTTAGTTTCTTTAATGTTTTTTCTCCGTCAAATCTAAAATCTACTGCCAAAGTTATTCCTTCGCGTGGAAATGACAACATACCGGGTGATTTAATACTTCCAAAAGTTTTCAGAACAGTCAGAAAAGAAGACATTCCCGATTCGGATATTTTTTTAAGAATATCATATATTGTTTCTTGACCTTTATCGTGAGGAACAACAAATTGATATTGAATAAATCCGTTTTTACCATAAGCCAAATTCCAATTAGCAACTGCATCTAAAGGATAGAAAAAAGGATTATAATGAGTTATCATTTTTTCTATTTTGTACATTTGCTTGTTGAAATAAAGTTTATTGAATGTATTCACAGTAAATCTATTTATAAATTTGCCTTCAATAGGCATTGGAATTTGTTTCGGTTTTGGAAGACCCGGTAATTTATCTGTCAAGGGATCTGCGTGATTGCCTCTGCTATAAAGACCTCTTCCAATATGAGAACCTCGAGCAGTAGTATCCACCCAAGCAACAGTATAATCAAAATATTTTTCGGATTCTTTATTAATTTCAAAAAATTCTTGCAAAGAGTTGAATTTTATACTTTCCAATTTAATAAAAGCACTCGGGCATTTTTGTAATTGGAATTCAACCCAAGTAATTAATCCCGTTAATCCCAAACCGCCGATAGTAGCGTTAAATAGCTCTGAATTATCTTCAGGAGTGCAAATAAATCTATCACCATTGGAACGTACTAATTCAAACTTTTTGACGTGGCAACCGAAAGTCCCGCTTTTATGATGGTTTTTCCCGTGTACATCGTTAGCCAATGCACCGCCGACTGAAATATATTTTGTGCCGGGAGTAGAAGCTAAAAACCAACCCTTTGGGATTGAAAAATCAAGTATTTCAGCTAATGTAACCCCTGCTTCACAACGAATAATCCCTGTTTCTTGGTCAAAAGATATAAACTTATTTAATCCTTTCGTATCGAGAAGAATACCGTCTTCATTAAGACAACTGTCCCCATAACTTTTGCCATAGCCATAAGCAAGAACAGATTTATCAAAAGAAGAAAAATCGGGAATTTCACTTCTCCAATTAATATTAATTACTTGAGATGGATATAATTTAAGATAACGCCCCCAAGAACCGTAATTTTCCAAATTCATAATGTTGCACCTAAGACTAAAATTATTATTACCGCACCAATTATATAACTTGTCATATCCTTAGCTGTAAAAACTATAGGGTCGTCGTGCATTTTACCGCGATAAGCAAAGTGCCATATTCTAATTAACCAATAGAGAACAGTAAGAATTATCAACCATAATAGCTCCGGTTGATGATATAATTCCAATACTTTTTGGCTATTGACATATAAAGATAAAACCAAAATGGATAAAAAACCGCTTACAAGCCCTAATGTACCTAAAAATGGAATATCATCTATGTGATAGCCCCTACCTTTTGTTTTGTTGCCGTTTTCATTTATCACTACTTTTAGCTCGGTAAATCTTTTCATTATTGCTAAACTCAAAAACATAAATATTGAAAAGCCCAACAACCAAGGTGATACTTCCACATTAACGGCATAAGCTCCGGCTATCAACCTTATTGTATATAAACAAGCTAATATAATTACATCTAAAAGTATTATTTTCTTTAATTTGAATGAATACGATGTTGTCAATATCAAATAAATTAGTAGCACATAAAAATAACTCATCGGCAAAAACAACAAAGCTATCGCAAAACTTATTATCAGAAAAACCGGTGTTAAAAATATTGCCAAATGAATAGATATCTTGCCTGAAGCTATTGGACGATATTTTTTTCTCGGATGAGACCTGTCGGCTTCCAAATCCAACAAATCATTCAACAGATAAACAAAGGATGCGGCAAAGCTAAATGATAAAAATGCCAAGATACTACTTGTTACCTTATCAAAAGATACTTGATGAGCCATTAAAAATGGTAAGAAAATCAATATATTCTTGACCCATTGATAAACTCTGATTTCTTTGATTATATCAGTTAATTTATTCTTTTCAGTTTGAAATATTTTAGATGAATTGCCGACTTTTTTTTGAAATGATTTTTTTGAATTAACAATTATTGCATTATTTGCTGATTTCCAAACTGCTAAATCCGCCTTGCTGTCGCCGATATAATCAAATCCGTTCTCACCGTATTTATCGACTAAAAGTTGTCTTTTATTATCAGAGCGTAAATTTTTGTTGCCATCTGTGGCTATCACCTCATCGAAAATATTTAAATGATTTGCAACCTTCTCAGCAATAGGTTTATAAGTTGCAGAAGCAAGAATAATTTTTCTGCCTTTATTTTTTTCTTCTTTGATAAAATCCAGCACATCTGTATTATAAGGCAGTAATTTGGCATTTGGAATGCTAATCAAACCGATTCTCTTTTTTAGATAAGCTCTGCCTTTGAGTAACCAAAACGGAATAAAAAATAGAATAAACGGCGATATTTTAATAGATAGAAGCATACTTTCAAACAAAGTATCCGTTTGAATTAATGTGCCGTCTAAATCAACGCATAATGGTATTTCTCTATTATTTGTTATATTCTTTTCCAATTAAAGTCTAAATCATTAAAAATAAAATACTAAATTATAAAATATAGATTAGATAACATAAATGTTTAATCAAATATTTGCAATTTGTTGATTAAAAGTAGATA
>CAZVPQ010000293.1:0-3757 GCA_964628675.1 uncultured Hyphomicrobiales bacterium
ACGATGTTTTAATCAAACCTTCGTCTGGTAATTTTAAACTTTCGGTTACAACAACAGGTGAACTGAAAGCTAAACATTCAATTGAAATAAAAGCTCCGTCCAATTCAAGAACCGTTGGTATTTATCGTATGAGAATATCAAAGCTAATACCCGAAGGTACAATTGTTGATTCGGGTGCATTTGTTGCGGAATTAGATAAATCCGAAATATTAGGAAAAATCAAAGAAAGACAGCTTTCTGTTGATCAATTGCAATCCAAATTATTAACTGCAAAACTTGATAGTTCCTTGTCTTTGTCAGCCGCAAGAGATAATCTTGAAAATTTGAAATATGATATGGAAGAAAAGAAACTTCTTCAAGAACAATCCAAATATGAACCTCCGGCTACTTTGCGCCAAGCAAAAATTAGTTATGAAAGAATTAAAAGAAATTATCAGCAAGCAATAAAGAATTATAAGACACAAGTAAGAAAAGCGATTGCAGATATTAGCGTTGTAAATGCAGATTTGCAAAAGCAACAGCAAAAACTCAATAAATTAATTAAGACAATGGATGGTTTCACAATATATGCACCTGCTCACGGTATGGTAATTTATCAAAGAGAATGGAATGGAAGCCAAAGAACCGTTGGTAGTGAAATTTCTCCTTGGGACCCGTCCGTTGCTACTCTCCCCGATTTAAATAAAATGGAATCAATAACATTTGTAAACGAAATTGATATTCAAAAAATTAAAAAAGATCAAAAGGTCAATATTAAACTTGATGCCAATCCAAATAAAAAACTTACTGGGAAAGTCATTAGAGTTGCTAATATCGGTGAACAAAGACGTAATTCCGATTCCAAAGTTTTTGAAGTCAGAATTGATGTCAACGAAAGAGATACAACATTGCTCCCGTCGATGACAACCAGCAACGAAATCATTGTTAATACTATTAAAAATGCTTTGTTTGTTCCTTTAGAATGTATTCACACAGAAATGATTAATAAGAAAAAAACAACTTTTGTTTTTAAAAAAGATGATGGACATTTCGTCAGGCAACAAGTAGAATTGGGGCAGATGAATGAAAACGATGTTGTTATTTTAAAAGGATTGGCTAAAGATGATGAAATTACTTTATCCATACCGGAAAATTCTAAGAATTTGAAATTGATTGCTCTAAAAGACAATAATAAATCTAAAAAAAATTCCAAAAATTAAAAAAATGATTACTAAATGTTTAGAATAATTAGTTATAATTTTGCCATCGCAATTGAAGCACTTGTACAAAATAAAACAAGAGCATTACTTACTTCGCTTGGAATTATTTGTGGAGTTGCCTCCGTTATTGCTATGCTTGCTATTGGTAAAGGAGCGCAAGTTGCAATTATGGAAAAGATGAAACTTTTGGGAACTAATAACATTATTATAACACCGATTAATATTAAGGATAAAAAAAGCAATAAAAAAAATAATGAAGAGAAGGATAAAGAAAAAAAAGAGCAAGCACAAAGATATACCCCAGGTTTAACACTCAAAGATGCAAGAAGTATCCAATCGGTTATTCCCGATATTAATGCTGTTAGTCCTGAAATTTTAGTCGAAACTTTGGCTTTAAGAAATGGTTTTAATAAACATATAAATTTAGTTGGTATAGCTCCTGATTATTTTAAATTAAATCCATTTGAATTTATTGGAGGTGATAATTTTACAAAAATTCATGTTGATAAATCCGAGCCTGTATGTATCATAGGTAGTAGTATCAGAGCTAAACTTTTTGCTTTGGATAATCCAATAGGTAAAAAGTTAAAATGCGGACAAAATTGGCTTACTGTTGTAGGCGTACTGAAAAACAAACATATTACTAAAGATAATATTAAAAATTTAGGGATTAGAAATTATAATGATGATATATATATTCCTATTACAACAATGCTATTAAGATATATCAATCGTTCGTTAGTAACAAAAAAAGATATTGGAGCTAGTGGTTATGGAAATTATACTGTTATTATTAATGGGAAAGTGCCTGAAGTTGATAATAATTATCATCAATTAGACAAAATCATAGTTCAGGTTAAGGATAATAAATATATAAAAACAACTGCTGAGATTATTAATCGTATGCTTAAAAGAAGACATAATAATATTATGGATTTTAAAATTTCTATACCGGAGTTATTATTACAACAAGAGCAAAGCACTCGCAAAATTTTCAATATTGTTCTTGGTGCAATAGCTTCAATTTCTTTATTAGTCGGAGGCATTGGCATTATGAATATTATGTTGGCTTCGGTTTTGGAACGAACAAGAGAAATCGGTGTAAGAAGAGCTGTTGGTGCTAAGCAACACGATATCCTTGTTCAATTTTTAATTGAAGCGGTTACGATTAGCCTTAGCGGAGGTATTATTGGAATTATAGCAGGTATAGGATTGAGTTATGCTATTTCCTATACTACAGATATTATTACGGTTATATCAGGACTTTCAGTCTTTGTTTCATTCATAGTTTCAATTAGTGTAGGATTGATTTTCGGAATTACACCGGCAAGAAAAGCATCTTTTGAAGACCCCATTTTATTACTTAGATATGAATAGGTTATAAAAATGAAAAAAATTATTATTATTTCAATATCACTCATTTTTTTATTAAAATTTTCTTATGCTGACGACGCAGAGAAAGGAAATCTTGAACTTACATTATTTCAATGTATAGATTTGGGGCAAAGCCAAGGTCCAAAGTCAATTATAGCTAAAAAAAGATTTAAAAACAATGTATATCAATACAAAGCGTTCAAAGCAAATTTACTCCCTCAAGTGAATTTTACTACCAGCATTCCGGGATTAGTACGTGAAATTACACCAATAACTCAACCCGACGGTTCAGATATTTTTCGTCCTCAAAGCCAATTGTTTAGTTCTACTAATCTTCGTGTAAGTCAAATAATCCCACTCACTGGTACAGAGATTTATTTAAGCTCCGGTGTTAGCAGAATAGATTTATTGGAAAATAATCAATATTTTATATGGAAAACATCGCCTTTGCAATTATCAATTGTTCAACCTTTATTCAAGTTTAATGATTTAAAGTGGAATAAAAAAATTCAGGAAATTCGGAATTATTATTATGATAATCAATATAGCGAAGCTATGGAAAATATTGCTATTGATATATCCGGTAAATTTTTTGATGTATTTCTTGCTAAAATGTCTGTCAAAAATGCCAAATTAAATTTAGCTATTAATGATACTCTATATAATTTATCTCGGGGTAGATTCAAGGTTGGTACTATTGCTGAAAATGACTTGTTGCATAGCGAATTGGAATTAGCAAACGCACAAAATAATTTGGAAGTTACTAAGTTAAATTACCAAAAATCTCTTGATAATTTAAGATTAGCATTGGGAATTAAAAATGATAAAAATATTTCTTGATTAAAAGCTTTTTATGCAATTTATAAAAGAAATTTTGATTATAACCAAGAACAAGGTCCAGATGGAGCCTATTATTATGTAAATGATATGAAGTTTTTTACTATCAAAACAGGTGATTTACAAATTGTAAATGATAGTTTTAGTATAAATGTGCCATTAACAGGTGAAGGTGAATATTTTGTTAGAGCTTGGGTAGAAAAAAATAATAAGATACTGGGAGAAGTTCAGAAAAGATTTTATTATTATGATTGGAATGATTATCGGTGGTATGATTATGGTTACATGTGAGATAGACAAAATAATATTAAATTATCAGTAAACATTCCAAATAAAAAATACAAACT
>CAZVPQ010000294.1:0-3740 GCA_964628675.1 uncultured Hyphomicrobiales bacterium
TATAATTGGATAAAAGAATTAAATCATTATTTTCAGATAAAGAAACAATATTGAAAATTCAAAATAAATTACCAAAATTGTTTCAAATTGCAGAATTGGAAAGTTCAAGAGCAGGTAAAATCGGTATGGAAGTAGGAAGCTTGCGTGAAAGAATTATAGTAGCTTTCTTGATTTATAAATTTGGAAATGATAATGTTGAAACTAAAATACCAATAACCGAACCTGAAATCGATTTGAAAGTTTTTAACAATCCTATATCTATCAAAACAAAAACAGGAAAAAGCCTATCTGGAGTGAAATTGATTTGGACAGTTGATTCACAAAGTGTATTACATTTCAGAGATACGTATAAACCAAGTTGCGATATGATTTTTGTTCAAATCAATTGGAATAGCAATGGAGGTTTGTATTATTTCCCAAAGGAAGTTCAGATATTAATATTTGAGGAGTTAGGAAAAGAAGAATATATTAAACTCCCTAAAATCGGAACAAACCCAAGAGGTGCAGAAATAACATCTAATGCTTTAAAAAACTTATAAATCATAAATATTCTCTTAAAATTCCTATTAATTGGAAAAAAGAGAATGTTAATTTTAATGCTTTTAATCGCTGGATAGAACTATGGCAACAAGATTAATTCCACCAAAAAAAGGTAGTCAGACAAGTAGTTTTGGCACAACAGAAAGAATAAATCATAATTCTTCAAAGTTTTATAATTCTAAATTATATTCTGATTTTGCAAAAAATGATTTGGAAATTAATAGTGAAAATATATTTCCGGAGAACTTATTAAATTCTATAATTTTAGGTAATGCTGAAAATATGAATTTAATTCCTAATAATTCACTACATTTGATGGTTACTTCACCACCTTACAATGTAACAAAAGATTATGACAATGATTTAAGTTTGAGTGAATACCTTAAAATATTAAAAAATGTTTTTCAAGAGACTTTTAGAGTTTTGGTTAATGGTGGTAGAGCTTGTATTAATGTTGCTAATATTGGCAGGAAACCTTATATTCCTTTGTCTGATTATATTTCAAAGATTATGTTAGATATAGGATATAATATGCGAGGCGAAATAATTTGGAACAAAGGAGCCGGAGCAGGCGTTTCAATGGCTTGGGGCAGTTGGCAGTCCGCTTCAAATCCTGTTTTGCGTGATGTTCACGAATATATTTTGATTTTTTCCAAAGGAGATTACAAGAGGATAAAAGGAGACAAAGAAAATACAATAACAAAAAATCAGTTTATGGAGTGGACAAAATCGGTTTGGACAATGAATCCCGAATCAGCAAAGAAAGTTAATCACCCTGCACCATTCCCAATTGAATTGCCATATAGATTAATCCAATTATATTCTTTTAAAAGCGATATTGTTTTAGACCCGTTTATAGGTAGTGGTACAACTGCGATTGCGGCAATAAAATCTAATAGGAATTTCATAGGCTATGAAATTAATGAAGAATATAAAATTAATTCTGAAAAGCGAATAAATAAGATTATTAATCAATCTGTTCTAAATTTCTGATATTGTCGTTATTACAAACAACAAACTGCACATATCATCTTCTCAGATATGAATCCGGATTTTTACTCATAAAATACAATCGCATTTTTCTGATTTGGTCATAAGAGTATTTACCATCAAAATTATCGTAAATAGGTTTTAATGCTATAGCTCCAAATTCCTCAAAAGCTTGTAATAATATATTTTTAGTTTCTAAATCAAATTCTTTGTCCAAATAATTTTGATTTAAACTATTTCCATCTAATAAATACTTGTATAAATGTTCAATTATTGTTCTTTCTAAAACCTTATATTTTTCCGAAAGTTCACTGATAGAAAATTCCTTATTGAATTCTTCTCCGACAATCTCATATTGATATTTTTTTAATGAATAATCCTGCTTTCTGTTACTATGTTTAGAATATTTAGTTATTTCTTGTTTGTCATTTTCATTAGCATAATTTTTAATGACTTTTATAAAATATTCGCCATATTTAATGAATTTTACTTTCCCAACGCCATAGATATTCAGCATATTATTCTCTGATTGCGGGAAATATGACGCCATTTCCATCAAGCTTTTATCGGGAAAAATAGCATAAGGTGGAATACTATATTTATCTGCCAAGGCTTTTCGGATATTCCGAAGTTTGTCAAAAAGAATTTTATCGTATTGAATATCTGTTTCTTTAGCTTTGGAATAATCCGTTTTAACTTCTTGCAATCTTCCCATAACGATTTGCTTGCTTTTTAGAACTTCCCAACCCTTAGCAGTTATCTTAATACTACCAAATTCAGGAGCTTTTGTTATTAATTCTTTTTGTAAAAATTGTCTTGACAAATGGAACCATTGTTTTTTAGAATACTCTTTGCCAATACCATAAGTTGATAACAAATTATGCTTATTGGTTAAAACCTTAACGGATTCGGACCCTCTAAGCACATCAATAATATGCCCTGCACCGAATATTTCACCTGTTCTTTTGACGCAAGATAAAAATTTCTTTGCTTCAGTAGAAATATCAATTAGTTCAATATCATCAGAGACGCAATTTGTGCACATACCGCAATTATCTTCTTCATATTTTTCACCGAAATAATTTAACAGTGGTTTTCTTTTGCAACCGTCATATTCCGCAAATTGCAACAAAGCCTCTAAGTGCATTTTCGCATTTTGTCTTTCTCGAACTTCTTCTTTTTTATCAATGAAATAATTGATTTTCCCAACATCACCATAATTAAAAAGCAATAGACAATGAGCTTTTAATCCGTCTCTTCCAGCTCGACCTATTTCCTGATAATATGATTCAATACTTTTGGGTAAATTATAATGAACAACAAATCTAATATTAGGTTTATTAATTCCCATACCAAAAGCAATAGTGGCAACTATTATTTTGACATCATCACGTATAAACAACTCTTGATTTTCTTTTCTTGTGTTTTCATCTAACCCCGCATGGTATGGTCTTACTGAATATCCTTTGTCTTCTAAAAATGCAGATAAATCATCAACTAATGCACGTGAAAAACAATAAATAATTCCAGATTGATTGGGAAATTTTTCAATAAATTCAAGTGTTTGAATATTAGGAGCCGTTTTCGGAACAACATCTAAGAATAAATTTTCACGATTGAAGCTTGCAATAAATTCTGATGAATTTTTAAAAGCTAAGTTTTTCTTAATATCTTTGCGTACTTTTTCGGTAGCAGTAGCGGTCAATGCCAAGACCGAAACATCTTTGAAAATATCACGCAGTTCAATAATTCTTCTGTATTCCGGTCTAAAATCGTGTCCCCATTCGGAAATACAATGAGCTTCGTCAACTGTTAAAAATTCTATATGTGCTTTTGACAATAGATTTAGCATCCTCTCTTTGAGTAGAGCTTCGGGAGCTAAATATAATATTTTTACTTTACCTTGTAATATTTGTCTTTCATTATATTGGTATTCGTTATTATTCAGTGAACTATTTAAGACAACTGACGGGATACCAAGCTCTTTCAATTGGTCTGTTTGGTCTTTCATTAATGAAATCAAAGGTGAAATAACAACTGACAAACCTTTGAATATAAGAGCTGGGATTTGGTAACACATAGATTTGCCGCCACCTGTCGGAATAATGGCAAGAGTGTCCTGCCGATTCAATACACTTCTTATTATCTCGGATTGATATGGTCTGAATTCATCATAACCGAAAACATCATTTAAAATACTTTTTGCTTGA
>CAZVPQ010000295.1:0-3727 GCA_964628675.1 uncultured Hyphomicrobiales bacterium
ATATTTTCATTAAACTTTTAAATTATTTATTAATTTATTCTAAAAAAAAACATCAAAATAATTAGTCTTTGCTGGAAAACATTAATTATTCCAAAAAATGACGTTTATAATTAACTTTATTTTCCCGGAACAAGTTTATCAATAAATAGTTTTTTTTATCAATAGATACAATCTAAATTAAGACTTAAAAAAGTGCAAGCTTAAATTATTAGAATAAATTATATTTTTTGTATTTTGCATAATTACTATTTTATAACTTATAGAAATATTTGAGTTATGGCACTTAGTTGGAATGAAATTAAAAGCAGAGCATTAAATTTTTCAAAAGAATGGGCTGATGAAACAAGTGAGAATGCCGAAGCTAAAACATTTTGGGATGAATTCTTTCAAATTTTTGGATTAAGCAGAAGACGTGTAGCATCTTTTGAGTATAGAGTAACAAAAGAAAATCGTTCCGGTGGGTTTATTGATTTACTTTGGAAAGGACAATTACTTGTCGAACATAAATCTGCCGGCAAAAATCTGGATATGGCTTATCAACAAGCAATTGATTATTTCCCGGGACTCAAAGATTATGAATTGCCAAAATATATTTGCGTTTGTAATTTCCAACAATTCAGATTAAAAGACCTTGATGAAAACGTTGAATATGAGTTTGAATTGAAAGACATTGTTAACAATGTTCAACATTTTGGATTTATTGCAGGTTACAAAAAGAAAACATACAAAGACCAAGACCCAGCAAATATTGAAGCGGCTTACTTAATGGGAAAACTACACGATGAATTGGAGTCAAGCGGATATAAAGGGCATGAATTGGAAGTATATTTAGTAAGAATTTTATTTCTTTTATTTGCTGAAGATACGAGTATTTTTGAAAAAGACCTTTTCAGATACTTTATAGAGAATAAGACAAAAGAAGACGGTAGCGATTTAGGTACAGAGTTGGCACAGCTATTTCAGGTATTGAATAGACCCAAAGAAAAACGTTCCAAACTTCTTGATGAGGATTTGAACGCATTTCCTTATGTAAACGGCGGGTTATTTGAAGAAAATTTGCCTATTGCATCATTCAATACAAAAATGAGAGAAACAATTTTAGAATGTAGTGCTTTGGATTGGGCGAAAATATCACCTGCAATATTCGGGTCTTTGTTTCAATCCGTAAAAAATCCGGAAGAGAGAAGAAATTTAGGGGCGCATTATACTTCTGAAAAAAATATATTGAAACTAATAAAACCTTTGTTTTTAGATGACCTTTATAAAGAATTTAAAAAAGTAAAAGGGAATAAACATCAATTAAGACAATTCCATAAGAAATTATCAACGCTGAAATTCTTAGACCCTGCTTGCGGTTGTGGTAATTTTTTAGTAATTACTTATAGAGAGTTGCGAATCCTTGAGCTAAAGATATTGAAAGAACTTCACGAAGAAGGGCAACTCGTTACTCGAATAGATGATATTGTATGGTTGAACATTGACCAATTCTACGGTATTGAAATAGACGAATGGCCCGCAAGAATTTCAGAAGTAGCAATGTGGTTGATAGACCATCAAATGAATATGATGTTGTCCGAAGAGTTTGGGCAATATTTCGTAAGATTGCCATTAGAGAAAACGGCAAATATTGTCAATGGAAATGCTCTGCGGATTGATTGGGACTCACTGATTGAAGAAAAAGCAATTAATTTATCGGCAGATATAACTAACATAAGACAAGTGAATGAACCGATGGAGCATTATCAAACAGTAAATGTTTTTTCAAAAAAAGTTAATATCATTAATGGCAATAAACAAATAACTGACATTCCATATCAAAGCACAGGCAAATTTGATTATATAATAGGTAATCCTCCATTTGTTGGCAAACAATTTCAAGATGACGGGCAAAAGCAAGATATGGATTTAATATTCAAAGGTATTAAAGGTGCGGGAGTGCTTGATTATGTTACTGCTTGGTATGTCAAAGCCGCACAACTTATCCAAAATACAAAAACAAAAGTCGCTTTTGTTTCATCAAATTCGATTTCGCAGGGAGAACAAGTAGGCATATTATGGAATTTGCTTTTCAAGTTTTACAATATAAAAATTCATTTTGCCCATAGAACATTCAAATGGAATAATGAGGCAAAGGATAATGCGAATGTACTCGTAGTTATTATAGGTTTTGCGAATTTCAATGTGGAAAATAAATTGTTGTATCATTATGAAAAAATTATAGGTGAGCCACAAGTAATCAATACTAAAAACATTAACCCATATTTAATGGAGGGAGATGATATTATTCTTTTGAGCAGGAGAAAACCTTTATGCAATGTCCCAAAAATAATATTTGGCAGTATGCCAAATGATGGCGGGCATTTAATATTAGATGAAAAAGAAAAGAACGCAATTATTAATGATGACAAAAGTATTCGTAAATATATAAGAAGATTTATGGGAGGCGAAGAATTACTCAATAACAAAAAAAGATATTGTTTGTGGTTGGATAATGTTGATATAGAAACAATTAGAAAAAACAAGTCATTAATTAATAGAATTGAAAAGGTAGCAGAACATCGTAGAGACAGTAAGAGACCAAATACAAGAAAATTAGCATCAATACCTATGTTGTTCGGAGAAATAAGGCAACCCAAAGACGATTATATTATTATACCGCTGAACACTTCATCAGCTCGTTATTATTTGCCAATAGCAATTAATAGTAATAAAATCATTGCAAGCAATTTGGTTAGTATCATACCAAAAGTTGATATGTATATTTTTGGAGTTTTGTCATCTTTAATGCATTCTTCTTGGATGAGATATGTTTGTGGGAGATTGGGTAATGGCTATAGATATTCAAACACATTAGTTTATAATAACTTTCCTTGGTCCCCAGACCCAAAAGAAAAAAATGTCAAAAAAGTCAAAGAAAAAGCACAATTAGTTTTAGAAACAAGGAGAAAATATCCTCATTCAAGTCTTGCAGATTTGTATGATCCATTGACAATGCCTGCTGATTTACTAAAAGCACATAAACAATTGGATAAAGCTGTCGATTTATGCTATCGCTCGCAACCTTTCTCGAATGAAAGTTCCAGACTGGAATTTTTGTTCGATTTATATAAAAAATATACTGATGGAATGTTTGTTGAGGAGACAAAAAAAAAGAGAAAATAAAAAAACCTTGATAAAAGTGATTTAATGTTTATGAGGAGAATTGAATGAATATATTAACAACAATAACAACTCTGATAGTAGGGATTGCGGCAATATTAACAGCTTATGCCGCAATGATAGGATTACATCTATGGAAAGAGCGATTACATGGAACAAATAAATATCAAGATGGAAAAGAATTAATGCAACTAATATTTAAAATTAGAGATTATCTGGATTATATTAGGGAGCCTTTTAGAACTTTCATCGTACAAGATGGAGAAAGTATGTTTGAAGCAGAAAGAAGAGAATATATTAGCAGATTCAATAAAATAACAAAATTATCAGAACAAGTACATAACGCACAATCGGCAGCAGAGTTTCATTGGGGAAAAGATATAAAAATATTAAATTATCCAATATGGCAAAAAATTGTGGAATTGCAAGCTACAATGGGAATATATTTAAGAGACGAGGAAAGCTATAAAAAAATTAAATCAGATCCTAAAGCTTGGGGCATATTAGTAAAAAAATCACCAGATGAATACGGGAAAGAGATAAATAAGTTAATAAATGAATTAAAAAC
>CAZVPQ010000296.1:0-3726 GCA_964628675.1 uncultured Hyphomicrobiales bacterium
TTATCTCTGGATTTTAAACGGAACTAAAATATTTTTATATAATTTTTATTGACGGAACTAAAATATTTTTATATAATTTTGTTTATTATTTTCCGGAAAGTGAGTTTATGATGTTGTGGCGAATAATAATAATTTAAAAAATACTATGCAATCAGAAATAAAAATAATTAATGGTAAAATCCAATCAATTAAAAGAATTGAAAGTGGAGTAAAATTAATAATTGACGGTAAATCTTATAAATATTCAAATGCTTATATTTATCCGGGTTTTGTTGATTCTCATGGACATATAGCGTCATTGGGTTCTTCTGTGACCGGATTGAATTTGAACAAGGCGAAGAGTGCTGAGGAATGTGTTGAATTATGTCAAAATACAAATAATTTCAAGGGAGATTGGATAAGCGGTAGAGGTTGGAACCAAGAAAAATGGTTTAAAAAGGAATTGCCCACGGCGTCTATTCTTGATGATGTATTTCCGGATACTCCTGTTTTTTTAGTTAGGGTAGATGGTCATTGTGCATGGGTCAATACCGAAGCTATGCGTAGAGCAAATATTAATAAATTTTCTAAGGATAGTAGTGGTGGTCATATAGCGAGGAGTAAATCAGGTTATCCTACTGGAATTCTATTTGATGATGCAATTGATTTAGTTAAAAATAAAATCCCTAAATATTCCAAAGAACAAATCAAAAGAAATATTATTATAGCGACTGGAGTATTAGCTCAGCAGGGAATTACAGAAGTACACGATATGGACGTGAATCCGTCATTAATCGAAATTTATAAAGAACTTTCCAATGAAGGAAGTCTTCCAATTAGGATTAATTCTTATATTAGCGGACATAATGAGGAATGGAAAATTCATCATATATTGCCATTCCATTCGAAATTTTATAATGTTTCCGGAATAAAACTTTATGCAGATGGTTCTCTTGGTTCGAGAACTGCGGCTATGATTAAATCATATACTGATGATAATGATAATAAAGGTATGTTTTTAATCAGTAATAATGAATTATTTAAAAGAGCAAAATTAGCTTTGGAAGCAGGTTTTGATGTTGCTGTTCATGCAATTGGTGATGCGGCGAACCGAATGGTTTTAGAAACTTATGCACATTTGTTTGATAACAAGATTGTCGATGTAAATTCAATTCTAAGGCTGGAGCATGCTCAACATATTATACCCCAAGACTTGCAATATTTCTCTAAATATCCAATTGTTGCTTCAGTTCAACCAATTCATTGTATTAGCGATGTAGAAACAATTACTGAAAAAAGAATTGGCACAAGAATTAATTATGCTTATCCTTGGAAATCAATTATTGATAATGGTGGTATTTTAATATCGGGATCTGATTTTCCAATAGAAGATTTTAATGTATTATCGGGAATAGATGCTTTTGTAAATCGAAGACCGAAAAATTCACAGAATTCTTGGTTTTCTAATGAAAGTTTAACGATAAATGAAGCGATTAAGGCTTATACTTTAAATCCCCAAAATATTTTGGGTAATCAAAGAGGAGAAATAAAAGTAAATAATGACGCTGATTTAGTGATTTTGGATAAAGATGTGCATAAAATCAATAATAACGAAATTAAACGAACTAAAATTATTGCTACAATAACAGCAGGCAAGATAGTTAATCAAGTTTGATGATTTGAATTAATCTAAGCTATTTAATTAAAAAATATTTGGAAAATAAATTATTAGCTATTAACTTGCAAAGTTCTATACGACAATAGTATAGATATATATAAATTAATTAACTAATGTTAAACTAAATTTTATTAAAACGGAGATTTTAATGGTAGAAAACGAAAATGTCAATCCAACGGAAGTTGTGGCTGACACTAGTGTAGAGACGGTTGAAAATGCAACTGTCGAAGATGAAAACAATATAATGGAAAGTCTTTCCGACAATCAACATTCGTCATATTCATTGCCAACGGTAAGTTCATTATTGGAAAATGGATTTGAAGGTTTGGAACTTGATGATAGCTCTTATGAAGAATTAGCAAGTAAATCAATTAAGAGTATTAAAGAAGATGAATTAGTTAATGGAAAGATAATTCATATATCAAAAGATGAAATTCAAGTAGATATTGGATTTAAATCTTTCGGTGTAATTCCCCGTGCCGAACTTTTGAATGCTGAAACTCTTCAAGTAGGAGATAATATTGATATTTATATTGAAAAAATTGAAGATCCTGACGGAAGGTTGATATTATCACGCCGTCATGCTGATTTTATGCGTATTTGGGAAGATATTTTAAAACTTTACGAAGAACAAAAAATAGTACCTGTAACAATATTGAGAAGAATCAAAGGTGGAATGGTTGTAGATCTATTGGGAATAGAAGCCTTTTTACCGGGTTCGCAAATTGATGTTCATCCGGTTAGAGATTTTGACGGATGGGTTAATAAGACAATTGATGTTAGAGTTGTTAAAGTTAATCATCCAAGTGAAAATGTTGTTGTTAGTCACAAAGTATTACTCGAAGAACAAATATCCGAGCAAAGAGATGCAATAATTTCCAAACTTGAAAAAGGTCTTGTTCTTGAAGGTACTGTCAAAGCAATTTCCGATTTCGGTATTTTTGTCGATCTCGGCGGTGTTGACGGACTTGTGCATATCACGGATTTATCTTGGGGTAGAGTTACTCACCCAAGCGAGATTGTTAATTTAGACGAAGTTGTCAAAGTTGTTATACTTGACTTCGATACTGACAAAAAACGTATTTCTCTCGGTATGAAACAATTAACCCAGCATCCTTGGGATACAATTGGAGATAAATATGAAAATGGAACTCAAGTTACCGGAAAAGTTGTAAGTCTAACTGACTATGGTGCATTTATCGAAATTGAAAAAGGAATTGAAGGTCTAATACACATAAGTGAAATGTCTTGGACTCAGCATGTAAAACATCCTTCTCAAATTGTATCGATGGGACAAAATATTGAAGCTGTTGTATTAAATATTGATAAAGAATCTAAAAAACTTGCCTTAGGAATGAAGCAATTAGAGCCTGATCCTTGGCGAGATTTGATGGTGAAATATCCTGTTGATTCAAAACATACGGGTATTGTTCGTAATCTAACAAATTTCGGTGTGTTTATTGAATTGGAACCGGGTGTAGATGGCTTAGTCCATATTAGCGATTTGTCTTGGACTAAGAAAATTAGACACCCCGGCGAATTTGTGAAAAAAGGTGATAAGATTGATGTTGTTGTTTTGAGTATTGATCCTGATCAAAGAAGAATTGCTTTGGGTCATAAACAAATAATATCTAATCCTTGGAATTTCTTTGAAGAGAAATACAAAGTCGGTTCTGAAACAGAAGCAAAAATTGAAAGAATTATTGAAAAAGGTGTTATTGTTGAATTGCCTGATGGTGTTGACGGTTTCGTTCCTGTTTCTCAGTTATCTTTTGCCCCTGTAAGAAATATCAGCGAATATTTCCAAATTGGTGATTCACTTCCTTTGAAGGTTGTTGAATTTGATAAAGAATCAAAGAAAATTGTTTTGTCTGTTGTTGAATGTTTGAGAGACAAAGATCAAACTATTATTGATGATTATGTTGCTCAACATCCTGTTCCAAATGCAAATAAATATACGACAGGACAACCGATAAATAGACCGGCAGAGAAAATTGAAATTCCTGAAGAAATTTTAATGCCTTATGCCGATGATTTCAAGGAAGAAGTTAAGGAAGAAGTTAAGGAAG
>CAZVPQ010000297.1:0-3690 GCA_964628675.1 uncultured Hyphomicrobiales bacterium
TCTTTTCGGAAAATTGAGTAAATAATAATCTTGATGTAATTGAATCTAATTCCGGATATAATAATAAAATTATATAAGAATAAAGTTGCATTTGTATGTGATAATGTTTAGCAATTTCGTGCATTCCTGAAATACTATTGACATTATGAGTCTTCCAATCCCATATTTCTAGTACATTATCCTTGTTTTTAAAAAGTAGGTCAATTTTAGCCTCTATAAAATCATTTGAATAAGGTATGGTGAGGCTTAATTCTTTTTCAGATGTTAAAACTAAGTCAATGTTTTTGCTAATTAACTCAGTTGATAAAACATTGTGAATCCTTTTTTTTATTTTTTCAATAAAAATAGGTGAAGCATTTCCAATAAATCGTTTAGAATTATTTTTAATAATGAGCGTAAGATTTTTTTCATCAATAGTATTGTCTTTATTGAAGTAATCATTTATATTTTCTAATACTTTATGGATTATCGTCCCTAAATCCTTTGCAGGAACTTTATTAAAATCTTCAACTGTTGGATTTTTTAAACTGAATAAATCGTCAGAATCACTTAATTTTAAAATATATCTTTTTAAATAATCATCAAAATTGTATTTGTAGGTCATAAATCTCGTTGCTGAAAAATTCATATTTTGTTCTTCTGCCGTAATTCTTTTTAATAATGTCTCTTTTGTTAAAATTTGATTGACATATTTATTGAATTTTGTTTGGTAATTATTTACTTGAGTAATAATTGGTATTTTAAATGGAAATTTTATTTCTGATATTTCCCGATCTTCATAAACTGCCAATGTTTGTTCTATATCAAATGAATTCTTTGAAGCAAAATCATTTATATCGTAAATACATATTGATTCAGAAATTATCTTAAATAAAGCATATGAGTTTGACAGTCCTTTATTGTTTTCTTGAAGAGTAGCAGAAATAACTAATCTATCTTTTGCTCGAGTAAGCGCAACATACAAAATACGTTTTTCTTCTTCATATTCTTTCAATTTAGTTTTAAATTTAATAGCAGATAGAATAGGTGTTTCATAAGTCATTATGGAGTCCCTTTCGTTTTCAAACACAGGCACTTTGTATGCAAATCCTAATTCTTCATCAACAAAAAATGAAGCATTGTCTCTTCCTCTACTATTTGAATCATATAAAATAATCACTGGAAATTCCAAGCCTTTTGCAGAATGAATGGACATAATATTTACTAAGTTTTCATTTGAAACAAATAGAGCTTCGCTTTCATCAATTCCTACATTATTTATTAGATTTATCTCGTCAAGAAAATCATTTAAAGTTTTAAATCCCTTTTCTTCTATACTCCGGGTATAAGCTATAAATTTATTGACATTTGCTTTGATTTGATTTGCTGAGTTAGTATTTGCAAGAGTGCCAAACCATTTGCATTTGTCAATGATTGCCAACACAAGTTGAGAAATTGTTACACGTGAATTATATCGCGAAAGTTCTTTAATTATACTAAATGCTCTATTGATTTTTGCATTCGATTTATTGAGTATATTGTTCTCTGTATAATATTTTAGTTTATTAAATAAATTAGATGGATTTTTAATTGAAGACAATAAATATAATTCAGTATCACTTAAATCGAAGAAGGTCGATCGTAAAATTGATGCCAAAGCTAAATCGTCATTTTGATTGTTGATAAATTTTAGGAATGAAACAATGTCCATTATTTCTTGTGTCCTAAAAAAATCTTTTCCGGAATTTAAAAGATAGGGAATATTATATTTTTGTAATTGCTCAATTAGCTGCTTGAACTTATTTTTGGTTCTGGCGAGTACAGCAATATCGGAAAACTTATAATTATCAACGTTAACTAATTTTAAAATATATTGAGCAATTTTTTCTGTTTCTTTAATATAATCTTCGGATTTATTAGGTTTAATTGAAATTAGAAATTCAACATTCCCAATATTGTATTGAGAATTATTTGTTGTTCCTTGACTTTCCGAGTATTTCCTAAGCAGATCAATATTTTTACTGCAAATAAAATCAGAATAATCGACTTTATAATCCGAGACAAAGTCATTGTTTTTATCAATATTATGAAAAAGATTATTTACAAAAGCGGCAATTACAGGTTGATGTCTAAATGATATGCTTAATTCAATTTTACCATAAGCTTCTTGATTTTGTGAAAGAATTTCGCCATTATTATAATCTTTTTTTAGTTGATCTTCTTTAATAAGTTTCTTGTTCAATTTAATTATATCTTCTGTTGCTTGTTTGAAAACTCTAACATCTGCATTTCTAAATCCATAGATGCTTTGTTTTGCGTCGCCAACAATAAATAAATTAATATCTGTTTTTTCACTTGCGTCAAGTTTTGGAATTAGTTTTCTAATTATATCGTATTGTATTTGATTTGTATCTTGAAATTCATCAACCATAATATATTTAAAACGTTTTCTTATTTTGTCAGCGACATAGTCGTCATTGAGCATATTATTGGTCTTTACCAATAGATCATCAAAATCCAATCCGGAAATTCTTTCTTTTACAATATCTATTTCTTTATTAATTTCAGCAACAATATTAATCAGGTGTCGGTTTAGCTCTATTAATTTTAATTGTTTATCTCTATTGATGATAATTGTTTTGAGATTATAGAATAATTCAAAATTTTTCAATTCAGAATTTATTTTTTCTAATATTTCATTACCTAAGCTTTTTAATTTAGTCTTTGATATAGTTAGAGATTTATTCACAATCCCGGCAACTCTCAAATTTTCAATAACAGTAATAATTTTAATAATTATATTGTCTTCTAAAATATTTGAGTTTTGAATTGAAGTCATTTCTTGTAATATTTTTAATCCATCTTCAACAACAGATAGGACTTCTTGTTTTAAATTACATTCGAGTATTTGATTGAGTATATTAATAAAAATATGAATCAGTTGTTTTATTCTATCCAAATATATGATATTAAAATATCTTTCTATTTTTTCAATTATACTATTATCATCAAAATCATTATAGATATTAGCAATTTTAATAAGAGAATTTTGATTATTCAATATAGCATTTATCTTGGTTTCGAGTTCATATCTGCCAAAAGTATCTATTAATTTATTAACTGTATTATCATGATTATTATTTAGGTATTGCGTTAGTACTTTGGTAATAGCATCGCTTTTTATTTTGAATGATTCGGCTTTCGAAAGCTCAGAAAAATTAGATGCAACTCCAGATTCTATTGGATAATCTCTGATTAGAGCTGAGCAAAAACTATGAATAGTAGATATTTGAGCTGATTGCAATCTTTCTCTTATCTGTTTTAATCTTTTTTTCTGAGAATAATGTGATTCCTGATGCAAAAGTATCTCAAAGGATTCGGTAATCCTAGAACGTATTTCAGATGCGGCATTACGAGTAAATGTGATTGCAACGATTTCTTTTGGCAATAAATCTTCATTTTCAGTCAATAATTTAATAAATCTCTTTTGGAGAACACTTGTCTTGCCGGCACCGGCATTAGCAGTTACGGAGATATTCCTATCATAAGACTGGGCGATTGTTTGTTCGCGAGTATCTTCAAATTGCTTTTTTATATCTTGGCTATTGTTAATTTGACTATCCATATAAAATATATAAAATGAACATTAATATGAATTCAAAGTAAATAATTAAGAATTAATAAAAAATTATTTTTTAGTATTTTGATAAA
>CAZVPQ010000298.1:0-3654 GCA_964628675.1 uncultured Hyphomicrobiales bacterium
ATCTTTCATAATATCAGGACCTATAGTTGTTAATTTATTAAAATTTTTTGTTCTTCACTACATTGGGAATTTCTCCATACTCTCAAGCCTCCACTTATTACCTTGTCTGTAATTTTTATCTCTATCTCGGTTTCTTTCCACTTTATTATATCTGTTACCTTAGTGTTATTTATGTATAAAGCACCATCATTCTTAGATTTTCCGAAAAATTTTCCGAAAATTACCAATCTATCTCCATATTCAAGTACTTTCGGATATATCGAATCTACCACCGGTTTTATTACTTTGATACATCTTACGCTGTAAGCTAAATCATGATTTAATATACTATCTTCTCGTAAATAATGATTATACCAACTTTGTAATCTCCTGCTTCTTCTTACTAATTTGTAATCCTTAATAAATGGAGACCAAATCAGCATCCAATCATCACCTCTGTAATATTTTTGAGATCTAAAAATATAATCTCCTCCATACAAAGCATCAAATCCAGTTGAGCCTCCGGGCAAAATTTCCTCTCCGATATTCAAGCCCTTGGATTCTATTCCATCTTCTAATTTTAACCAATCGTTATCATTCGATATTCGCCAACCTTCCGGACAAATGCCTTGCCCTACCTCTGTTGTATCCCAATCTAAAGCTTCTCTAAGTGAATACAAACCTCCCCATTTATCACAGTTCTCCGTGGAATCATTGTAACAAAACTTTTCTATTATTTTATTGTTTGCCGGTAGTTCTGTACTATAAATCTGTTTGCCTGTATTCAAATTCTCTGCCATCCAGCATTGTTTGCCTATTTTTATTGTTTTGTATTTATTGCCCTCTGCATCTATGCAATCATCACAAACGGTTTTCAAATCCAATACTTCAAAATTTACTTTGTTTGTTAATATCTCTTCTATGTCCCCCTGTATTGCACCTGTCTTTGCTCCCTCCGGCACTAACAATTGCAAATGATTATCACTCCATTTTAAATAGCTTACTACTTTAATACCGTTAAAATATATTTTCCCAAAACTCATTTCCTTACCAAAATGTATCCCGTATATATCTACCGTATCTCCTATATAACCCGCTATAGGTCTTATTCTTGTGATATATGGCTTTCCCAATATTGTAAATATCCCGCCTTCTACTAATTCACCTTCTATTCTCAATTTTACTTTGCCTGTTGTTGCTCCCGAAGGTACTATTACTTTTATCTTTGTATTGCTCCAATAAACATAATCCTGTACTCTTGCATTATTGAAATATACTTCGTTCGCCCATCTTAAATCAAAGAAATTCTCTCCGTATATATTTACCGTGTCTCCTATAAATCCGATGGTTGGTGCTATACGCGTTATTTTCGGTATTCTGATAATTTCAAAAAATCTACTATTGCTTTTTATTCCTTCCCGCTTTACATATACCATTCCAGAAACAGCATCTTCGGGAACTTTTAATACTATTAATGTATCGCTCCAACTTAGATATTCTTTTACTTCAATATCTTCAAAATATACCTCCCATTGGTTTTTACCGAAATGTTCTCCTTCTATTTGTATTGTTGCCCCCGCTTCCGCACTCGTCGGTTTAATATAATCTATTACGGGAGTTTCTTTATGTTCGACAATTATTAATTCGACTTCATTACTTGCTTTGCTTCTTACAATAACTTTAATTATTCCGCTTTTAGAATTTTCAGGTATTTTCATCATTATCAGCGAATCATTCCAAGTCAAAGACTCAATTTTATTGTTGTCAAATAATAGATATGTTGTTGCTATCGTATCTTTTGCTAAGAAATTCTTTCCGTTTATTCTTATCGTATCGCCGATTTCTCCCCAATTTGGATTGAGTGAATAAATAACAGGTGCATCAACTTCTATTCTCAATACCTCCAAGCTGTCTATATCCATTATATCATAATGGTCAGTTCCTGTTTTTGTCTTTATATGTAGTTTTTGAGACTTTACATGACTTGTACTAAACACAATAAATAACAATAATAAAAATATATATTTCATTTTCTTATCCAGATAATTTATTTGATTTTTATCATTTTTGATATAATAAGTTCGCTGCCTGTATTTATAAGAGCAAAGTAAATACCCGAACCGACTATACTGCCTTTGTTATCTTTTCCGTCCCATATTATCTCGTTTTCACCCGGACCGCAATCCTTTTCCCCGAGTTCTCTCAAAGTCCGTCCACTCATATCAATTATATTTATATTTATTTTGCTTGAATTTGCCAAAGAAAATTTTATCCTAATTTTGTCTTTGAAAGGATTGGGATAGTTCGCAACAGGATATAAAACAAGCGATTTTTCTTTGACCGGTACATTTTGTTTGCTTGTAAATATTATCTTACTAATCGTTTTAAGACTATATGCCTTATTACTATGGTCATTGAATTCAAGTTTCATAAGATATTTTTCTTTTTCAATATCTTCTGTCAAAGTAATTTCTTTGATTTCTTTCATATCAAAATAAACGGAATCGCCTGCATTAAAAAATATATGCATTCTTTCGGTCCTGTCGTCTCTCAATTCTGAGAAATACATCATTTGTATATCGCTTATCGGATAAATTTTTGTGATATTTCCCGCTTTTAATACGAAATTAAATGTCTGTGCCGAAAGATGAGTTATACCTAAAAGCAAAGCCGACAAAATAATTATTACATACTTTTTCATAAATTCTCCAAAATCAATATTTTGAAAATAAATCAATTTTCACTTAATTGCAAATTTTATTAATGAATTATTAATGCTAATCTTCAATATTAATCGAATTTAGTGAAAAAATACCCTTTCGTTGCTTTCATAATTTTAGCTTGATTTGCTATAGCTGTAAATTCAAATTCGCCTTCGCAATAATCCTCGTTTGACGCAAATAGTTTCAAACTCCCGCCTTGTAAAATATAATTTTCGTATGATGTATAACTGGAATAAATATATACATCATAACCGTTTTTTTTACTTAAATCGTAAGTTGTATGAACTTTCAAATTAATTGGAAACGATATTTCTATTGTATAAGATTCCCAACTCGAAGGGTACATCTCGCCCCTAAAAGTATAAAATCCACTTTCATAAGAATCAATACCGGTATTTTCGGGGTCGGATAAGAAATTTATTTTCTTATCATATATTATATTTAAATTTGTCATAATAGTATTCTCTTTTTCTTGTGGGGTTTCTACCGTAAAAGCCCAAGTGTTTTTATCACTTATACCTGTGAACTCCTTTGTCTCGGCAAAAAGAATTGCTCCTTTGTCTATGTTTATATAGTATTCTTTTCCAAAATCAAGTTTTGTTGCGAATGAAAAAGACAGCTTGTTTTTATTGAATACCGCATTTGATTTTATATCAAGACTCTCAATAAGTTTATCGCCATCTTTCGAGTATAATTTAATTAAACCCTTACCGGCGCTTACATTTTCTTCAAATTCCAATTGAAATGATTGGTGGTTATTTACCTTAATAGCATTGTTCTCAGGAACTAATGTTGTGATTTTTAGAACCGGTTCGTTACTTTTTGCAGGATTGGAATCGTTGCTACAAGACATAGCAAAACATAAAGTAAAAACAATTACAAATAATTTGAATAAATATTTCATAACAAAAACCCTCTCTTTTTTTTCAAATACTTTGTTTATTTTAATATC
>CAZVPQ010000299.1:0-3651 GCA_964628675.1 uncultured Hyphomicrobiales bacterium
GGAGACTAACTCCGGGCAAAATAGAAGCACCGACATTAGCTCTAAAACTATTTCTGTTATAAGTTGAACCCTCGACATAACCTTGTATATCTTCTACAGTACCATTCAATAAATAATCAAATTGTGGGACACCGCCAGACAAAGTCAAAGATTGAGTATTGGAAATACCTGTTCTAAATGGCATTTCGGAATTATTATAAGTTTTTGTTCCTGCAGGCAATTTATCACCCCAAGAGTCACTACTACCCGGGACACCATCTTTGAAAGGTACTCTTTGACCATAAGTTGTTTGCAGTGGAACATCTCCAGATTTATTGTCCATTTGTACACTGCTTGAATAAGTAATTCTTGCAGGTTTGCCTTCCGGTGAAAGATGTCCGCGTTTTGTCGTAATTAAAACAACACCGTTCGCAGCTTGTGAACCGTAAATAGCGGCGGCGGCAGGTCCTTTCAAAATCTCAATTGTTTCAATATCCAACGGGTTAATATCAACAGCCCTGTTTGAGAATTGCTGAGTTCCGCTCGGGTCATAAAGTGCCGAGTTATCCATAATAATACCGTCAACTACATATAGAGGTTCTGAACTACCTAAAATAGTTGATCTACCTCTCATAGTGATATAAGTACCTGCACCGGGAGTACCACTATTACGTGTTACTTGAACACCTGCAACTCTTCCGCTAATTCCATCAATAGCATTCGAAGAAACTACTTTTGATACTTCTTTAGCATCTACAGTAGAAATTACATTACCCAATTTGTTTCTATCTACTTCCCCCGTAAGCCCAACTACTACGACTTCATCAGTAGTAACACCTCCGGTAGATAAAGTAAAATTGAAAGTATAAGTTTTGCCTGCTTTTAAACTAATTTGTTTAGAAGTATTTTCGTATCCGATAAACTGTGCTCTGATGTAATACTTGCCTTCAGGAACTTTGAAGGAGTACATTCCATCTTTATCAGTAATTGCGCCGAGACGCATTGATTTGATTGTTACTGTGGCTCCGACTAAAGGTTTGTTTGTAGCTTTATCTAAAACTTTACCTTTAACCTCTGCTTTTTGTGCCAATAATCCTGCAGGACTGATTAGCATAAGTACTAAAAAGCTAAGAATTAATAACATCAAGGGTGGTTTCTTTGGAAAGATATCCTTTCCAGCCCTTATTGTTAATGTTTTGGTGATTATGGTATCCATAAATTCCCCTTAAATTGGTTAGGAAAATATTAATTAATTATTGGGATTATGAAAAATTTTATTAAAAACTAAATCGTATTAAAATGTTTTTGTGAATCCTATATTACCCTCCTTTTTATAATGGATAAATAATTCAATAGTTGCAAAAAAGTAATTTAATGAATTAATTTTATAGAAACAAGAGTTTTAATTTTTTTGGGTATAATTAAAAAATATTTAATAAAAAATTAATTTTTTATTAAAATTATATAAATGACTTATAACAAATCAATTATATAAAAAAAGCAGCATTTTGATAGCTGCTTTTATTAATTGTATAAGACTATTACCCGCCTCTGATTAAATTCAAAAAGGCAGTTGGATTTTGATTTGATTGTGCTAATGACACCAAAGATGTTTGTTGCAAGAACTGTTGACGAATTAATTCAAGCTGTTCTTTTGCTACATCAGTATCTTCTAATCTGGAAATTGCGGCATTATAATTAACGATTTGATTTTTCAATAAATCTTCTTGAGAATGTAGCCGATTTGCTATTCCACCAAGATAAGCCGCAACTTTATTTACATTATTCATAGCATCTGAGAGGCTACTTATTGTTACGCTTATTCTGTCAGTACTGAATAGTCCTAAATCATTAGCGTCAATTTTATTCAAATCCCTCAAATCCAAATTAGTAATACCAGCGAACATACTTGTATCTAATGCATGTGTATTAAAATTCTTACTATCAACATTAAAATCAACATTATCTGTTGACATATCAATTGATAAAGTCAATAAATTGTATTTACTATTAGTACCGATAAAAAAGTCAGCAGTAAATGAATTGCTTAAAAGTTGTCTGCCACCAAAAACAGAAGAATCTACAACGGTTTGTATTTGCTGAACCATTCGATAAGCGGCTTTTGCAAGAGCTACTTTTTCATCTGTTCCCATAGCTCCCGATGCGGCAGTGGTAGTAGAATCTTTAATGTTACTAATCAAAGTATTAATATTTTCAAGAGAGTCTTGAAGTATATTAGCAAGATTTAAAGCATCACCGGAAGTTTTTAAAGAAGCTTTAATTGCTCCATTCCTCGCTTGCAAAGCTCGAGCCGTAATATATCCGGCAACATCGTCAGCAGCGCTGTTTATTCTTTTTCCGGTAGATAATCTTAATTGACCCTGAGAGATTTTAAAACTTGCATTTTCCAATGAATTATATGCATTTTCAGCCGGTGTATTTGTTCTTATTCTGGCGTTTCCTCCAACAGCAAATGGCATAATAAACTCCTAAATATTTTAAATTATTAAATTCTTATTTTATCCTCTAACCAACTGCAAGAATGCCTGCGGATTTTGGTTAGCTTGTGCTAATGATACCAAAGAAGTTTGTTGCAAGAATTGAGATTTAATCAATTCTAACTGTTCTTTTGCAACATCAGCATCTTCAATCCTTGAAATAGCTGCGTTATAGTTAACAACTTGTCCTTTTAATAAATCTTCTTGCGAATTTAATCTGTTAACAATTCCACCCATATATGAAGCTACTTTATTTACATTATTTAGAGCATCGGCAATACTTGTCAATGTTTTTTGAATTTTATCAAATTCAAATATTCCAAGGTTACCACTTGAAACATTATTCAAATCTTTCAAATCCAGACCTGTAACGCCACCAAAAATATTAGTACTTAATGAATTGACGCTAAAATTACCGCTTGATATATCAAAATCAACATTATGTGTTGTCATATCAACACTTAAAGTTAGAAGATTGTGCGTTGCGTTAGTACCAATAACAAAATCTGCAGAGAAAGTTCCGTCTATTAATTGTCTGCCTGCGAAAACAGTAGAATCGACTACTGTTTGAATTTGTTGAGCCATACGATAAGCCGCTTTAGCCAAAGCTACTTTTTCATCTGTTCCCATTATCCCCGAGGCGGCAGTTGCGGTAGAATCTCGTATTTTTATTAGTAGCTGGCTAATATTATCAAGCCCATCCATAACTATATATGAAGTGTTTCCAGCTTCACCTACTGATTTAATTGCGGCTTTTAATGCTCCGTTTCTTGATTCCAAAGCTCTTGAAGTTATATACCCTGCAACATCGTCTGCGGCATTATTAATTCGTTTACCGGTAGATAATCTTAATTGTCTAAGAGACATATCTCTACTTGACGCATCTAATGCATTATAAGCATTCTCTGCAGGTGTATTAGTCCTTATTCTGGCGTTTCCTCCGATGGCAAAAGGCATCAGTCACCTCCTTGTGAACATTATTAAAATTATTTTCAAAAATTAAACAAACAAAAATTGTTTGAGTTCTTTCTTTTTTACAAGTTGTATGCCAAAAGTTTTTTATTTTATTGCCGATAATGTTTTTTTGCATAATGATTTTCTTAATTTTTTTTATTCTATCATTAAAATAAATCTAATTTTTTTTTTGCTTTTTGATTCAGCTACTATGAATGAG
>CAZVPQ010000300.1:0-3634 GCA_964628675.1 uncultured Hyphomicrobiales bacterium
ATAATAGTAGCTCAACATTGAAACAAGAAAAATTATCAAATTGTTGTGTATTGCAATAATCTTTTAAATATCAGAGTATTAATATTTTTATTCCACCTAATATAGATAAAATAAAAAATTTGCAAATAAAATATTTATTTATTATGTTTCGATAATTGTCGTAATAATATTGAGGGAATTATGAATAATAAATATAAATTCTTAGCAGAAGACATTTTGAGAATTGCAGGCATTGAAATAAATGGCAGTAATCCTTGGGATATTCAAGTATATAATGATAAATTTTATCGTAGGGTTCTTACCGAAGGTGATTTGGGATTAGGTGAAGCGTATATGGACGAATGGTGGGATGTCCCCAAATTAGATGAATTTATTTTTAAAGTTTTAAGAGCGAAACTCGAAGATAAAATAAAATATAATTTTAAAATAGCAATAATGTTTTTAAAAGCAAAAATTTTCAATTTGCAATCCAAAAATCGTGCTTATATTGTTGGCGAAAAACATTATGATTTAGGCAATGATTTATTCCAAAATATGTTAGACAAAAGAATGAATTACAGTTGTGCATATTGGGATAGTGCTGATAATTTAGAAAAAGCTCAAGAAAACAAATTAGATTTAATTTGTAAAAAATTATATCTGAAACCCGATATGAAAGTATTGGATATTGGTTGTGGTTGGGGAGCTTTTGGTAAATTCGCCGCAGAAAAATACGGGGTTAGTGTCGTAGGTGTTACCGTTTCCAAAGAACAGGTCGCTCTCGGAAAAAAATTAAGCAAAGGATTACCTGTTGAATTTCGCTTAATGGATTATAGGGAATTGAATGAAAAATTTGATAGGATTGTAAGTGTAGGCATGATCGAGCATGTCGGATATAAGAATTATCGTAGTTTTTTTGAAATCGCCGACAGAAATTTAAAAGAGGACGGCTTGTTCCTGCTACATACTATTGGAGATTTAATTTCAGAAAAATCCGCCGGTCCTTGGACTAATAAGTATATTTTCCCTAATGGGATGTTGCCTTCTATTGCACAATTAAGTAAATCGCTTGAAGGTCTTTTTGTTATTGAAGATTTGCATAATTTCGGACAGGATTACGACAAGACACTTATGGCTTGGTACGAAAATTTTAATAATAGTTGGGACAAAATAAAAAATAATTATTCTGACAGATTTTATAAAATGTGGGAATTCTTTTTACTTTCAAGTGCCGGTGCATTCAGAGCAAGAAGAGACCAGCTTTGGCAATTTGTACTTTCAAAAAATGGGATTTTAAATGGTTATAAATCTTTTAGATGATTAGATATTTGAGTATTGAGAGTATGAATTATTATGTTACTCTGAGCGGTATTCGAATAGTATATTTGAACTTCTAATTAGTTTAACTAATATAGAGATTATTTTAGAACTAAGAATTTTTCAACTTCTTTTATTTAATTCAAGTCTTTATTAATCGTAAATGTAAACACTGTACCTTTCCTGGGAGCGGACTCGACCCAAATCCTGCCTTTATGAAATTCAACAAATTCTTTGCAAATTATTAAACCCATACCCGTACCTTTTTCATTATCAGTTCCGGGAGTTGATGAAATCTTATCAACTCTATACAATCTATCTAAAGTATATTTATCCATACCAACGCCTGAATCACTAACGGAAATCTCAAAATTATCATAGAGCATTTGTGATAAGCCCAAGAAAGAACTTATAGGACTTCTCAAGTCGTGAGCAATAATTGAGAAAAATTTGTCTTTTGTTTTATTCATCTCTTTCAATTCTTCTTGTGAGGATAAAAGTTCTTCTTCTATTTTTTTTAGCTTATCAATATTTATCGATACTTTTAAAACTTGCTAAATATTCGCGTCTTCATCAAATTTAAATGGAATACTTTTGTTATAATATCACTTCCAATTTCCCGATTTATCTTTAATTCTGATTTCCCTGTTCTTTAATTCTGATTTCCCTGTCCCAATAACCTTTTTCCAATAAATCATTTTTAAAAGAATCCCTGATTGACTTAATATCAATAGCATTAGAATCCATCATTCCCACAAGATCATTGTACGTCATTTGACCATATTCTTCACTGGTATAGCCCAATTCCTTATAAACCGCTTTGTTATTAACAACCTCAAATTCGCTCAATATGAAATATTCTTTTACTAATTCTTATATACTTAAAATTTTCATTTCCCAATTTTCTATTAATAATATCAATCAATTATTAATAATATCAATCAATATATTCGAATTTTGATGTAAAATGTCTTAAATATTTCGGTTGCCAAGAAATTTTCATTCCCTTTAATTTATCTTTATTTTTGAAGACTTCTATTATAGCTTCTGCGGTATATTTAATGTGATTATTAGTGTAAACTCGCCTTGGTACTGCAAACCTAACTAATTCCATAGCCGCAGGAATAAAATTACCATTTTCGTCTTCACTGCCAAACATTACCGAACCTATTTCAACAGAACGAATACCTCCAATTTTAAATACTTCTAATGCAATGGATTGTCCGGGGAATTGATGCGGAGGTATATGAGGTGCAAAAGCTTTTGCATCAAGATATACCGCATGTCCACCGGTTGGCATAAGAATAGGAACGCCGGCGTCAATTAATAAATCACCGAAATATTTAATTTGTCCAACTCTATATCGTAGATAATCTTCACTCAAAACTTCCTTGAAACCTATGGCAAGTGCTTCGAGATCACGGCGAGCCAAACCTCCGTAGGTCAAATAACCTTCGGTAATAATCAGTAAAGATTGGGCTTGAGCCGCAAGTTCATCATCATTTATACCGATAAAACCACCTGTATTTGACAGTCCGTCTTTCTTGGCACTCATAGTAGTGCCGTCGGCATAAGAAAACATTTCTTGAGCGATTTCTTTTATAGATTTATTTTCATATCCTTTTTCACGCATTTTGATAAAATATGCGTTTTCGGCAAACCTGCAAGAATCTAAAAATAAAGGTATATTATATTTTTTCAACATTTCTTTAGTTTCTCTAATGTTTTGCATAGAGACAGGCTGTCCGCCACCCGTATTGTTTGTTACGGTAAGCATACAAACCGGTATATTCTCGGCACCGACTTTATTAATAAAATTTTCCAATGCAGGAATATCCATATTGCCTTTAAAATCAGCTATAGTATCGGGTTGTTTGCCAATATCAGTCAAAAAATCTACCGCACTCGTATTATTATATTCAATATTTCCGCGTGTAGTGTCAAAATGTGTATTGCTCGGGATATATTTCCCTTTTGCTCCGAGAATCGAAAATAAAATTCTTTCAGCCGCTCTCCCTTGATGAGTGGGTATTATATACTTGAATCCCGTAATATCTTTTACAACGTTTTCGAATTTATAATAACTTTTAGAGCCTGCATAAGCTTCATCACCATTAATCAAGCCCGCCCATTGATCGGAACTCATCGCAGTTGTTCCGCTATCGGTTAACATATCTATTGTTATATAATCTGACTTTAAAAAAAACGGATTGAAATATGCTTTTTTTAGAAGTTCTATTCTTTGTTCCTCAGTTGTTATAGGAATTGATTCCACAGTTTTAATTTTAAATGGCTCAATTAACGTTTTCATTAAAATTTCCCTTTTATTTTTACTTTA
>CAZVPQ010000301.1:0-3627 GCA_964628675.1 uncultured Hyphomicrobiales bacterium
CAAATCCAATTTATATTTTTGACGGACAAAGTGCCGCATATTATAATAAAACAGGTAGATCAATTTTGAACGATACTAACTTTAATGTAACAAGTCCGATTACTATTGAAGCTTGGATTTATCCTAATTCTCTCGGGCAGGGCAATTATGGTAGAATTGTCGACAAAAATCAAATTTCTTTAATGGTACAATATTCAAATGAGCTTAGATTAATCATTAATCATCAGGACGGTTCCCAAACTGATGTGGCTACATCGCCGAATTCAATTACATTTAATACATGGCAACAGGTTTCTGTTACTTTTGACGGAGATACTACTGTTCATATTTACGTTAATGGAGTAGATAAAGAATTGACATATAAAAAAGGTCCGGGTTCAGGAGAAATAGAAGATAATCACAATGACCCCTTGATAATTGGGAATAGATATATTTGGAGTAGAGCTTTTGACGGCAAGATTGATGAATTTCGTTTGTGGAACACTGCAAAATCCATTTCGAGCATTAAATCTACCATGCTTCATAAATTAACAGGACACGAGAAAAATTTGATTTTGTATTATCAATTTGAGGAAGGTAATGGCGCTACCGTTGAAGATAAATCTGATTTTGACCGGAATTTAACTCTGGGTGCGGAATGGCGTCAAGGTTGGCACGAGGGCAGAATTCAAATGCAAGCCAAATCAAAATCTTATTGTGAAGGTGAAACGGCATTATTAAAAGTGAAAACTATTAATCCCGGTTATGATTATATTTTTGAATGGTATAAAGGAACGGTGAAATTGAATGACGATGAAAGAATTTTCGGTTCCAATACTAATATGCTGTCTATTGATAGCTTTAATCCAAGTGATACGGGAGAGTATTTTGTAATTATTCGAGACCCTGATTTAGGAGACAATGAGTATTCAGATAAAGCAAGATTATCAATCAATCTCAAACCTAAAATAACAAAACAGCCGAAAGCCGAACAGCACTTACTGGAAGGTCAAAGACTGGAATTGAGTATTGAAGCAGAAGGCGAAGGTATTGAATACCAATGGTATAAAAATGACGAAATGATTGATGGAGCTGATAGTCCTGATTTTATAATTGAAAATACAAGCTCTGATGACAGAGGTTATTACGTATGCCAAGTCTATAATGATTGCGGTGATGTTTATTCGGATACTGCGGCAGTATATATTGTCAGCGATGTAAATGAAACAAATATCAGTTCAACTAATTGGTTGAAAATTTCACCAAATCCGATTAATGATATTCCGACAGTTTCATTTTATTTGAATAATAGTTCGAATATAAGTTTGGAATTGTTTTCATCTATTGGAAATAAAATTGCGGTTTTAAAACAGGGTGTATTTGTAAAAGGTATTTATCACTTTTCACTGCAACAACAGGACTTACTCATTAGTTCAGGTGTTTATTATCTTGTTTTAAGGTCTAAGTTTGGTGTGATTACCAAGTTGATGATAGTTGAGTAATTTTGAATTTCTGAATTAGATAAGCTCTTCGACTGCGATCAGTGTGACGAGTTGTTTGTAATTTACATTTGTAATTCAATTTGCAGAGTGATATTGCGTGTAGGAGCTAAATTGCCGGGATATTCGGTATAATAATAATCAAGCAGATTTTTGAATATTAGGGAAAAGTTAAGATTTGAGTTTATCACTTTTTCTAAATTATAAGATATTCCTGCGTCAACTATATGTGCATTGACGCGTTTGGAAGCGTCTTGAATAAACAAATCTAATGATTCATCTACTTCGTCAATACGACTCATAAATCTATAATCCAAATTGAATTTAAAATTATTCACAGGTACAAATATTCTTGAATACCATAATATTTTCGAGCGATATTTTAGAGTTTCATTTAATTCCAAATCTTTGGGATTGATGTATGTCAACGAAGTTTCAATCCCGATAAATTTTGAAATAAAAGATTTAATATCAATTTCAATTCCGTTTATTTTTGCTCTTGTCAAATTGTTGAATTGAATATAAGGTTGAGAATTACTTGTGATAAATTGTGCTTCAATCATATTATAAAGTTGATTTTGGAATATTGCACAATCAATAAAGAATTTGGAATTGAATATATTGAATTCATAATTACCACCTATTTCGTAAGACCAGCTACTTTCGGGTTCGAGATTAGGATTTGGTTTGACATTGAAAGGACCATAGTTTAAACTTGCAAACTTTTCTGCAATTGTTGCTGTTCTGAAACCCTTGCCAATAGAGGCTCTGAGATTGATACCTAAATCACTTTGATAGCTCAAACCGAGTTTAGGTGATATTTCTTGATTGTTATTATAATTTAATGTTTTTTCAAAATCAAAACGCCCACCGGCAGTTAAAATCAAATTACTAATTATTTCCGATTCAAATTGTGCATAAGTTGATGCGGTTATTTCCTTTTCGTTACCATAAATATTTGCATCGACAGTATTGTAGAGAAATGTTGCACCGTAAGTAAAGTTTGCAAAGCTAAAATTACTGTTCATTTGTAGTTCATTGAAAATAGAGTTAGCTTTTGAAGATCTGAAATCTGAATTACTAATTTCAAGATTATTTTCAAAAGAAGTATAATACATTCCTATTCTATAAGTCAGAAAATTATCTTCGTCAAAAATATGTTTATATTGTCCGATAGTAGAGATTTTTTTGGAGAAGAGACGAGTGTTTTTGTCAGTATTGATAGGGGGGATAGTAGCACTATCCAAATTACGCCAATAAACCCAATCTGCATGATTATCGGAAGCAAAAATTAACGAAAGAGTAAAATTATTTCTGTCATTGGGTGAATAAATAAATTTTGAAAAGGCGTTCAAATTAGTCCTATCATCAAAATCGCGATAACTATTATCATTTAATAAACGTCCACTAAGTAAATAACCGAATTTCCCTATTTTGTCGGAATAGCCAATATCAATGCCATTTTGCAAAGATAATTTATTTTGATAAATCCATTGTTTATATTTCGGTTTTGTATAAATGCCCGAATAAACTTTAGCATTAATTTTACGATTTTCAAAATTATCTTGGGTAATAATATTAATTATTCCACCCAAAGCACCAGTGCCATACAAAGCCGAGCCTGCACCTTTGACAACTTCAATTTGTTTGATGCTATACATTGGAATAATGTCGAATTTCATATCGCCTTGATCTCCCGAAAGCATTGGAAAACCGTCAAGCAGATATGCCACTCTTGAACCGACACCGAAAGCAAATCCCGATGAACCGCGAATATCGACCTGACTACCATTCATCTTAAGACCGGGAATATATTCCAAAGCTTTGTCAATATCGGTTAGATTTCTAATGTTTATCTCCGATTGGTTGATTGTGGAAACGGAAACAGGGACATCTTGAACCGCTTGCACAGTCTTATTGGCTGAAACTATCACGTCATTAGTTCTAAAAGATTCTTGATTTAAATAGATTTTTCTAAATATATTTTTATTTGGCTCAATTTTGAATTTGATAATTTTAGTTTCGTAACCGACCATTGACACAATCAAAGTATGACTGCCATTTGAGAGTTTTTTAAATAAAAATTTACCATTAATATTCGTGAAAGTACCAAAAGCAGTACCTTTGATTTTCACTGTTACGCTTTGCA
>CAZVPQ010000302.1:0-3626 GCA_964628675.1 uncultured Hyphomicrobiales bacterium
GAATTATGAAGTCATATTTTACTAAAGTAAGCAAATTTTTTATTTTTGCTATTATTTTGCTTTTTGCCGTTTCCGAACTCCCCGCCCAAGATACCACATGGGTTCAAACATTAAATTTTAATGATATTACAAAACGCAGGGATATTTATCAATTTCCCGATACTAATCAAACGTTTAGAAAAATATTAATGTATTATACATTGAAATGCGACCCCAGAACAACAAGAGATAAATATAATTGCGGAGAATGGGACTATTTGACTTCTAGCAAAGTATATGTGCATACCGGAGAATTAGATTCTAACTTAAAGACCTATCCACTTTACAAAGTTGGGAACTCTTCACCTGATACAATTTTTTATACTATGGATACTACATATTCCACATATCAAAATTATACTTATGAAATTAAATATGATAGTGTTATAAGTGAAAAAGAGTTTCAATTCGGCGAAGGGACAGAAGCTATTGGACTTATGCCAAATCCTCATAGATTTCAATTTGTCATTAATAAATCCGCTATTAAAAGCTCGGGAATGAAAAGCGGAGATTTAACAAAATTGAAAATTGAAATACAAAATTCACAAGTAACTTTGAAAAATCTTGTTATCAGATTGAAGAATATTTCTAAAACCTCTTTAAGCTCCTTCGAGGAAAACGATTTGACGGAAGTATTCAAAGGAGATTACTTTATTAAAAAATCCGGGATAAATACAATTGATTTCATTAATTCTTTCAAATGGAATGGACTCTCAAACTTGCTCGTTGATTTAAGCTATGATACCTTTGATAGTTCAGAGCCTCTTATAGTTATGGCTAATGATAAAGATAGTATTATTGCAAATTCTGTTGAAGATTCTTATTTTTATTTTGACGGGCAAAATGATATGCTTGATTGTGGAAATATAGAAGCTCTTAATAATGCAAGCCAATTTACTTTTGAAACTTGGGTTAGAATTGACAAATGGAAAGCATGGTCTAATATTTTGGGTAAAGCCGGAAAAGTATTATTGCAAACAGGAAACGGGCAAGGTGATATTTACTGTATTGTAAGAAATCCGGATAATACTTACGGGTATATAAAAAGTATTTTGCCTTTGCATCAATGGATTCATCTTGCAATGGTTTACGACGGCTCTCAAACTGAAAACAAAGATAAATTAAAATTGTATATTAATGGCTATCAAAGAACATTAACTTATAATGGTAATATTCCTACAAAGACCCCAACTAATACAGCTAGTTTTGCATTAGATAATAATATGTCTTTGAATTGCGGAATTGACGAAGTAAGAGTTTGGAAAGTGGCATTAGACGCTACTGCTATCAATGAGTGGCTGAATAAACCATTAGACAATACTCATAAAAACTATAATGATTTATTAGCATATTATCCTCTTGATTCAGAAACTAATTATATTTCTCCGGATTTATCTTCAAATCATTTTGACGGAAGATTAGTTGGAATTCCCGTAGTAAAATCTTTCCACGGTTACGAAGCCTCCAAAAACTTAATTAGTGATAAATTAATACCAAATGTAGGATTAATTCAAGGGGAATATGTCAGTCATATTGATACTAACATAATTAGTACAACTATTGCAAATCCTCCTAATACAATTACAAAATATCAAATAATAGACAGACAACCCGTGCCGCAAGAATACACTTATGCTTGGCTCTCGGGTTATACTTATACGACAGATCCAAACGGAAATAAAATTGATTCAATATTAAATGATTATCAGAACAAGATAATTAACGATACTCTTAAATATTATGAACAACCTTTTGAAGTCGTTGACCCTTATGAAATAGGGAGGTTTATTACTCCTTACGGAATTAATTTGGATTTAGGTCCCGACGGATTTACTTGGATTTACGATGTAAGCGATTATGAACCTTTACTACACGGTGATGTTGATTTTTCATCAGGCAACAATCAAGAATTGATAGATGTAAAATTTGCTTTTATAAAAGGAACTCCTCCGAGAAAAGTTTTGAGTATTGACAGAATTTGGGGACCGGAGAAATCATATAAATATAAAAATTTAGATGCAGATGTAAATTTATCCGCTAAAACTTTGCATTTACTTCCGAATGCTAAGCAATTTATGGTGAGGACAAGAATAACCGGACACGGTCATAATAGTAACGACGGCAATTATCCTCATTGCTGCGAATGGAAGGACAATATACATTATTTATTTGTTGATAATGAACAAGTGGCAAATTGGCATATATTCAGATATTCCGAATGTGCTTCCAATCCGGTTTTCCCGCAAGGTGGAACTTGGCCCGGTTCGAGAGAAGGCTGGTGTCCAGGAGACATCGTTTATGATTTTGATTTTGAAATTACTGACAAAGTAAAATCGGATTCTGTAAATCTTGATTATTCAATAACACCAGTTCCGGCTAATAATCAGGGAATGGGCAATGGCAATTATGTTATGGCTATGCAATTATTTGAATTTGGTGAATTAACTCATCAAGTTGATGCAGAAGTTTATAATGTATTCACACCTAATGACAATCCTTTGTATTCGAGGAAAAATCCGATTTGTTCTAATCCTACAATTGTTGTGAGAAATAATGGTAAAAATGCAATAACATCATTAAAGTTCACTTATTCCGTTTCGGGTGGAACTCCACAAGAATATGATTGGACCGGCAATATACCATCTATGTTAAAAGACACAATTGTATTACCTGTTAATAATACTTCTTTTTGGTTAGGAGATGACGAGCATAATTTCACTGTATCAGTAAGCGAACCAAATGGATTGACAGATGAGTATTCTGATAATGATAGTTATACAACTCATTTTGTTATGCCTGATTTATTTAATGAAACGATAGTATTGAATTATAAGACAAACCAAAGACCGCAAGATTTTACTTATCAAATTCGAGATATAAACGGTGAAATATTATTCGAAAGAAAGAATTTAAGTAATTCAAAATTATACAAAGATACTCTTTATTTACCTGACGGGTGTTATACTTTGGAATTGACAGATAGAAATCATTATGGTTTATCCTATTGGGCTTATCCTGAACAAGGCAATGGCTATTTCCGCATTAACAGCATTAAAGGAAAACTATTGAAGAGTTTCAATTCTGATTTTGGAATTGGAATAAATTATTCTTTTGATTTAGGTGATGTTTTTTATGTAAACGATATAAATTTAAAATCAATTATGACAGTTTTTCCAAATCCGACAGAGGATAAGATAGTTTTAAATATTCAAGATTATTTCATCGGCAATGCTAATATAGCAATTTATAATTATCATGGAGATTTAATAATACAAGACAAAGTATTTATTGACAATCAATTTGATAAAGCCTATGATATAAGTTCTTATGCCAATGGTGTTTATTATATTAGAATATTCAATAGTAAAATTGATATAAGTAATAAATTTATTAAGAGAAAATAACAGAACCTTAGCCCTTATTTGTAATTTCAGAAATATTTACCGATGAATTACAGATAGGGGCTTCTACTCTACTGATTTTATGTTTTATTAATTGTTCCAATCAATGGTTTTATGTGCTTAATCATTAAAATAAGGCATAAAATAGCATATAATATTTTCAAATTATTAATCGGCAGAAAATCA
>CAZVPQ010000303.1:0-3620 GCA_964628675.1 uncultured Hyphomicrobiales bacterium
TTTAGCTTTTAAACGAGTGTTTTCATCAAGCAAACGACCGTAATTAAGCGACTTCTCTATTAATGCTTCCAACTCATCTATATTTATCGGTTTGGGTATGTAATCAATCGCTCCTAATTTCATCGCTTCCACGGCATTCTCTATACTACCAAAAGCAGTTATAAGAATAACCGGAATTGTCTTGTAGTTTTTCTGAATATAAGCCAATAATTCAAGTCCGGTCATATCCGGCATTTTTAAATCCGTAAGCACCAAATTGATAATTTTTGACTTCAATATCTTTATTGCTTCTTTACCGTTTTTCGCAGTTAATATATTATATTTATCACTAAAACTCAGAGTTAAAAGTTTTCTTGTTTTCTCTTCGTCATCAACTATCAATACTGTTTGCATTTCTTTATTCATAGCAATTCATCTATTATTAATCAACTTTATTAATTATTATTTTAAACACTGTTTCACCACGTTTCGACTCAAAATCTATTTTACTATTCAGACTTTCCATTAAATTATAAGCAATTGACAATCCCAACCCTGTACCATCATCTTTAGTTGAGAAAAAAGGATTAAAAATCGAAACTTTATCTTTTTCTTCTATGCCTATACCGTTATCAATAACTTTTATCGTAATTTCTTCATTGTCTTCCACTACAACAAAATTAATAAATCCCTGCGAACAATCAAATGTTTCCTCTTCATCACAGCGTATTTTGATTGCATCATAACTATTCAAACCGAAATTAAATAAGACTTGGAAAAGAGCGTCGGGGTCTGTATTGATAATTTTATTTTTCAAATCAATATTTTTTGTAATAGTTAAACCCATAGCATTTTTTAAATCTAAATTTAATAATAGTTTATCAATTAATTCTTCAATATCGACTTCTTTAATATTTGCGGCTTTTATTTTAGAAAGTTTCAAGAAATCTTTTAGTATTCTTTCCAATCTACCGACTTCGTCATTTATATAGTGCAATAATTCTTTTTGATTATCTTCATCAAGTTTTTTCTTGTTTAATGTTTGAGCGGCAATAGAAATTGTATTCAATGGATTTCTGATTTCGTGAGCAACACCGGAAGTCATTTGACCGATTGCCGCTAATTTTTCTAATTTAAATTTCTCTTTTGCCTCCGCTTGAATATCCTCTATCATCTGATTTCGTTGATATGCCAATGAAATTTCATTTATAAAAATTGATAATGCAACTAAGTCTTCGTGAGAATAATTTTTCCCGTATTTTTTTTCAGATAAAAGAAAGATACCACTTAATTCCCCTTGATATTCTAATTTCAAAAATAATTCTATTTTATTAAACTTAAAAATCTTTTGCAAATCATCGTTCAATACTTTTTTATCAATTTCCGACAATTCAACAACTTCGGAATAATTCTCAATTTCTTTAATAAACTTACTATCTTTTTCAATTGAAAAATGATTATCTCCATTATTAAATATTTCAAACCGATTATTAGAATTAATCAATACAATAGTATTATATAATGAATAATTATAAATTAGAAATTCTTGAATTTTACGGAAAAATTCCCTTTTGTCTTGATATTTATTTAAACTCAAAGTTAATTTAGCAAAATTATTTCTATATTCATTTATATTTCTATGAATAAATTTGTTAATAGATTCCTGTATTCTTGTATGCATTGGCTTGATTAAAAAGATTAAAACAATGACTAATGAAATTGTTATGTAAATTGAATCTATCTTAAATAAATTAACTATGATATCAGTTGAAATAAAAATAAATAAAAAGTAAAGAATAAGTACTACTGTTGATATAAAAGATAACAATATCCTTTTCTTTTGGAATTTAGGCGTAGAAAATATATTGTAACGAAAAATTGAAGACAAAAAGAATAGACTGATTATTAAAGTAATCAAAGAAGAAAGGAAATAATATGATTTTGTATCAGCAAAAAATGAACGAATAATATTAACGATGATAAATAATAAGAATATTATTGAAAATCCCAATAACAAGAACTTTATCTGTGTTTTTTTCTTTATAGTTGCCGATTTCAATTTTGTCAATAATATATAAGTACCCCATACAAGGTATGATATAGCTATAAAAAGTAAAACCAGAAACTTAAAATCAAATCTATAATTTATTTGATAATAATAAATACTTTTCTCTTTCTGTAAATGAATTAGTTGAATTGTGAAATCCGGAAATGACATCATCAAAAAAATTGCGGGCAATCCGAATAAGAAAAAATAAAAGAATAGATTATGTGTATATTTGTGAATATTATTTGGATAGTGGTATGCAATTACTACAAAAAAAGCAGGTAACAGGAATATTATTCTATATAAAACAAAAGACCAAAAACTCGCATTTTGTATATTGCTACTATTTAAAATTAATATTTCCGATAGATTCCATAGAACGAATACTGCAACAAAAATAGAAAACCAGCGATTGAGTTTTGATTTGGGATTATCAAGCAGTATAATCAAAGCAACACTAAAATTAATAGTGAAAGAGATAATTGCCGGTAAAGAATATATATTCATAATTTTTTATGTTTAATTCAAAATATTTGTAATATACAAAAACATTTTTAAGAATTTATTAGTTATTAGATAAAAAAAGTCAAGGTTCGAAAACCTTGACTTTGTTTCATTAAATTCATCTTTATTAATGATTATGTGCTATATTTGAATGCTCTTCATTGCTGACTAATGCCGCAAAACCCGTTAATGCTAAAACCGCTCCCGATATTAAAGCATTTGCCAAATTGCCTGTTCCAACTAATAAACTCGGTATAAATGCCGCAATGATCAACCATATACCAACTATTGCACTTACCCAGCCTTCCCATGATTTTTCAGAAACCATAGTATATCCGGCTATTGTTGCAAATAGACCTACTAATAAGTCGTCCCACAAGTTAAATGTACTTGAAGCGTTGAAGAAAGCCGCTACAAAAAGCCAACTCCCTATTACTGCGTTTGTCCATGCCTGCCACATTGTTCTACCCTTTCATAATATTGTTAAAAATAACTAAATTTTCTTTTCTTATTTCAAATATCAACTTCACTATACAGTAATCCAATTGCCGTGCCAGAAAATTTATAACTTTTATAACTAATTTAATAACAAGGATATACGATGCAATTGAAATTCAACAATCTAAGAAATACAAGAAAATAGGAAATCGTATTGCACATTAGAAAAGAAGATGATTTCAGAAAATCAAGTGTTTATGCGAGTTATACGATGCGAAATGCTATTGCACAGCATTGTAAAGCGTTGATATATTAAGAGATGTATATACTAATACTGGAAAGTAAAAGTTATAAATATGACATTAATAACAGTATTTATTAAAAAGCAAAATACTGAATTGTGATTTTAAATAGAAGCGGAGAAGAGATTTTTCGTCTCATTGAAGAATGAAGTGAACAATTCTACATATTTGAAAATTAAAACAAATGTCCTTAATAGAATTACACCAAACATAAAAAAAAGTTGAGGTTCGAAAACCTCAACTTTTTTAAGAATTAAACTATAATTTTAGTTATTGTGAACTACATTCGAATGTTCACTGCCTCCACCTAATGCCGCAAAACCAGCTATCGCTAATACAGCTCCTGATGC
>CAZVPQ010000304.1:0-3603 GCA_964628675.1 uncultured Hyphomicrobiales bacterium
AATAGTTGTGAATTTGAGAATAATTAACTAAATTATAAAATTATTAAATCATTTTTTTCCCATAATATTAAGAGGTTAAATATGGTAAAATCTATACGCTTTATTCCTATATATTTTTTTATATTGTTCTTTTCAATCTTTTCTCTTTTTGCTCAGGAAATTCCGGTTTCAAAAGATTTTTCGATTTTATTATCTGCCGAGGTTCAAAAGGAACCAAATCCTCAGATAACGATTAACTGGCAAGCTGTGAAATATGCGAAAACTTATACAATCTATAAAAAAATGAAAACTACAGGTACTTGGTCTTTGCCATTAGCTAATTTAGATAGCAACACAACATCTTATACGGACACAAAAGTAGAAGTTGGAGAAACTTACGAATATAAAGTAATTTCAAATTCGGAAACGATAATAACATCAGGAGGCAAAACAGGACCCTTTAAATTTTCTGCAACTGGATATATTTATTCGGGAATAGAAGTTCCTCCTATTACTTTCGGGAAGGTCCTTTTACTTATTGACGAAACTATGAGGGACCCCTTATCGGTAGAGATAGATAGATTAATTAATGATTTAGTTTCAGAGGGTTGGACTGTTGCTACTGAATATGTTCCAAGAACTGAAGCATTTGACGGGAATGCCGCAAAACAAATAAAAAATATTATTATTGCCGAATACAATAAAGCTCCTAATAATTTGCAAGCTGTTTTTATCATAGGAAGAGTTGCTGTTCCTTATTCAGGTGATTATCGTACGGATTATACTCAACCTTGGCCCCCAGACGGACATCCTGACCACGGTGGTGCTTGGCCCTGTGATATGTATTATGGAATAATGAATGAAAGTATATGGACTGATAATACAGCAAATGACACAATTCCAGGGCGGGATAGGAATGATAATATACCCGGAGACGGTAAATTTGATTTTACATTTATGTCAGATTTAAGAATAAATGTGGAATTGCAAGTCGGAAGAGTTGACTTTTACAATTTACCTGCTTTTGAAAACAGTGAAACAGAATTATTAAAGAAATATCTCGATAAAGATCATAATTATCGAAAAGGTTTGCTTACAATAAAAAGGCAAGGATTAATTTGTGATAACTTGCCGCCCAAGAATTTTTCATATACTGAATGCACGGCAGCTTGCGGTTGGCGAAATTTCGGAGATCTCTTTGGTTCAGATAAAATAAGTTCAGTTGAATCAAAACAATGGGTTACAAGTTTGGAAAACAATAGTTATTTAATGGGATATGGTTGTGGATATGGCGGATTTACAGGAGTTGGTGGTGTAGTTAATACAAGTGACTATGCCTCGTCTCAGATGCAAGCTGTATTTACAATGCATTTCGGTTCTTACTCAGGTGATTGGGATTCCGAAAATAATGTTATACGCGCGGCAATTGCTTCAAGCCCTTCTATTTTAACTTGTGCTTGGGTTGGCAGACCACATTGGTATCTTCATAAAATGGCTTTGGGTGAAACAATAGGTAGTGCATTGGTTCTTTCTCAAAATAACTGGGATACTTATACAACAGGATATTATTATGAAAAACCGGATCAAGAATATAATTCTGCATATAGTTATAAATACGGTAATCGTCAAATTCATGTAGCTCTTATGGGAGATCCTACTTTGACCGTAAATATGGGTGGAGATTTGGCAGGTAACATTGACGGGACATTGCCACCTAAAAATTTATCTGTTGTTCAATTACCTGCTTTTAAAGTTAAACTGTCTTGGGAAGCACCCGAAGAAAGCGGAGATATTTTTTATAATGTTTATGAATCCGATAATCCTAATGGCGGATTTGTCAAAATTAATGATGAGCCAATAATAGATACAGAATTTACAACTACTAAAGAATATGACGGCGAAATGTATTATATGGTGCGAACAGGCAAATTAAGAGAGAATAATAGTGGTTCTTATTATCATTTAAGCGATGGAATTATTCAAAGTGTTATTTTATCTGATGCTGGGGATATAGCTCAATTTGATTTTGCAATTGATATTGCTCCTAATCCTGCAAAATCCTATACAAATATTTCTCTTGTAATTAATCGAACAGGTTTAACTACAATAGAAATTTATAGCATTGGAGGTAATCTTATTAATAGAATTTTATCTTCAGAGATTTCTAAAGGAACTCATAAATTTGTTTGGAATCTTACAAATTACGAAGGGCAGAGGGTCCAAACAGGAATTTATTTAGTAAAAATTAGTTCAGGAACTTATTGCCAAATTTCTAAAATTGTTGTTATGCCATAAGTTTTTGAAATTATTTTATATCCCCAACTCTCTCTTTGTATGATAGAGTTGGGGATAATAATAAGGAATTATTTATAAGTATAATAACAAACGGGAATCCATTTTCCATTATTTATTGACTAATGTCGCTGGCGGATTATATTTGAATTTATGATAATTTAATCCATTTTATTAAATCTTTGATTTTAGGTTTTTTGCCATACATTAATATTCCAACGCGATAAATTTTTGAAGTAATCCAGATTGAGAATATAAAAGTTAATATCAGTAATATAACCGAGCTTAGTATTTGCCATAGCGGTACATCTGTTGCCGCTATTCTGACAATCATTAAAATAGGTGTAAAATATGGTATCAATGATAATACTATTGAAACAGTGGAATCCGGATTTTGAATTATCACCGTTATAAATAGCATAGGTATTATAATAAGCATTGAAATTGGAGTCATTAATTGCTGGGCATCTTGCTCTTGGTCAACAGCAGAGCCTACGGCGGCAAACATTGTTGAGAAAATGAAATATCCTGCTAAGAAATAGAATATAAAACTGAATAACACTCCTCCGCTAATGAAATCTTTAATCATCATAAAATTACCTTGCATATTTTGTTGCTGGGCTGTCATCATCCCTTTTGCCATCATCTCGGGATTTGACATAAAGTGCATAATTATCGGTTGTGCTAAATATACAACTCCAATAAATAAAATTATCCAAGATAATATTTGAGTAAGACCTACTAAACCTATTCCTATAACTTTACCCATCATTATTTCAAATGGTTTTGCCGAAGAAGCCAGAACTTCTACGATACGATTTGCTTTTTCTTCTATAACTGCTCTTAAAACAAAACTTCCGTAAATAAACATAAATATATAAATACCGAAGCCGAGTATATAACCTAAAACCGCAAAAGATTCTGTGTAATCTTGTTTGACACCTTGTTCTGTAATCTTTTTGGTTTCAATATTCACTCTTTTATTAACTAAACGAATGACATCTTCACCGAGACCTTTTTGTTTCAGTCTTTCCATTCTTGTTATTCGACCTAAAGATGACTCAAGATGTTCGATTAGAGATAGACCTCCGCCTCCTCTTGTATAGACATAAGCAGTACTTCTATCAATTATATCTTTGGGAATTACCAAGAAGCCGTCGATTTGTTCTTCGAGTGTAGCTTTTTTCAAATCTTTTTCTGTTCTTGTAGTCAAAGAAAATTTTGAAGTATCAGATTGAACCAATAATGTTCCAATATTATGCGTTCTATCAAGTACGGCAATTTTCTTACCCGTACTTCCTATTGATAAATATGCGACAAAACCGATTACTC
>CAZVPQ010000305.1:0-3600 GCA_964628675.1 uncultured Hyphomicrobiales bacterium
ATATTATCTCACCATGTGTTTTAATGTAAACCCTTTTATATGTTCTTCTTTTATACCAATTATTCTGTTATCACTATAATCAATCACATCATTCAATATATATCCCACTCTTTCATAGAAACGAATCATGTCTATGTATGCATCAATAGGAGATATCTTCTCATCACTTACAATAAAATCAATCTTATCTTCATAACTATTCATTAATGGGTCGTCAAGAATATTATATATTAAGTCATCTTCCACTACTTCTACAAGCATAAATTTTGATTTATATACAACCAATTCATCATTATTAACGTTTAGTATATAGTTTTCTTCATCTTCATTTACTATATCTATCCCATTATTCATTCTGTATTCTACTTTACTTACAATATAAGGTATTCTCATTGTGAACAGAATAATTAGTTCCTCATTAAGACCATCTCTATCAACACTATATTTCAAATTATTTTTTATATAATCTGCATATTCCTTATCTGAATATTGATTACAAATTAATTTTATTCTATCATCATCAGAACAAATTATTATCTCCTTTCTCAAAGCATTATTAATCATAACCTTCATATCATATATATAATTATCAAATTTAGTTTCATCCATAATAATTACATCAGGATTTTCATCCGCAAATTTGTCATAAGTATCTCTACTCATGAATATTAAATCAGGAAGAGGAGGATGAATCATATCCTTATATTTCTCCTTATGACTGTCAATCCATTCCTGCCTTTTCTTTACTATTTTATTAATTATCATTTTATTATGTTTAGTATCTATAATATGTAGCAAGATCCAATTTAGAAGAAAAATATTTAAAAGAATATTTAATTTTAATAATTTTAATACCAAAACTAAGGAGTTTTAAAATGGAATACAAAACAATTCTTTTCGAGAAGAAAGAAAATTATGCGATTATCACATTGAATCGCCCCAATAAGCTCAATGCTCTCAATAAACAAATGTTCGATGATTTGGATTATGCATTTAAAGAAATTGAAAAAGATTTTAATATCAAAGCATTGATTTTAACAGGTTCAGGTAATAAAGCTTTCGCCGCCGGTGCCGACATCAAAGAATTAAACGCCGCAGATAATGAAAGAACGGGCAAATTATTCTCTGAATACGGTTCTTATGTTATGAGAAGATTATCAGAGATGAGAATCCCGACTATCGCGGCAATTAACGGTTTTGCACTTGGTGGAGGCTGTGAATTGACAATGGCTTGTCATATTCGCTTTGCTTCGGAAAATGCTAAGATGGGACAGCCCGAGGTTAATTTGGGAATTATACCGGGATACGGTGGAACTCAAAGACTAACGAAATTTGTCGGCAAAGCCAAAGCAATGGAATTAATTTTAACAGGTAATATGGTTAATGCCCAAGAAGCAGAAAAAATCGGTCTGGTTAACGCCGTTTATCCTGCTGATGAATTATTAGCAAAAACAGAAGAATTTGTTAAATTGATTTTATCTAAAGGACCTTTAGCTGTTTCCGCCGCTATAGATTGTATTTTAGCCTCTGAGAATTTATCATTAGCAGACGGTTTAATGTATGAATCACGTATATTCGGAAAAGTTTGCGGTACAAAAGATTTCAAAGAAGGAACTAATGCTTTTTTAGAAAAAAGAAAAGCTGAATTTATTTGTGAATAATTTTATTGATATTTTCAGAATAGTTGTACTATTTGAATTGACTCATAAGTTTGATTATTTCAAATTGATTTTTACTTTGTAATATCAATTTTCTGAAAATTATTAAGAAAAAACCACATTCCTACTCTATTTAAAGATAGATAAAAGGAATGTGGTTTTTCGCTATAATTTAAATACTTAAATTTAACAAAATATATAATTTGTTGTATAAATTCGGCTAATCAAATAACACATCTTTATAATATTTTCTAAAAAATCTATTTTGCTAAAGCTACTGAACGTCTTTCACGAATTACGGTTACTTTAATTTGTCCAGGATATTCAAGTTCACCTTCGATACGTTTTGAAATATCTTCAGCCATCAAATCAGCACTAACATCATCAACATTATCAGGTTCTACAATGACACGTATTTCTCTACCTGCTTGAATGGCAAATGTTTTAGCAACACCCGAGAAACTCTGAGCTAAGTTTTCAAGTTTTTCGAGACGTTTTACATAATTTTCGAGCGACTCTCTTCTTGCACCAGGTCTAGCTCCGCTAATACTATCAGCGGCTTGGACTAAAACAGATATTGGATTTTCCATTTCAATATCTTCATGATGCGCTCCAATAGCATTACACACAATCTTGTTTTCTTTAAATCTTTTGGCTAAATCCATACCTAATAAGGCATGTGGACCTTCAGTATTTTTATCTACACATTTACCAATATCATGTAAAATACCTGCTCTTTTTGCAAGTGTAGCATCAAGTCCTAATTCTGAAGCCATTAAACCGCATAAATAAGAAACTTCAATTGAATGATTTAATAAATTTTGTCCGTAACTTGAGCGGTATTTCATCTTGCCAACTAATCTCATAAGTTCCGGGTGAACGTTATGAATTCCCATATCAAGCAGAGTATTTTCACCTTCAGTTATTGTTTCTGATTCCAATTCTTTTTTTGTTTTCCCGACAATTTCTTCTATTCTTGCCGGATGAATTCTGCCATCAATCATTAATGTTTCCAAAGCTCTTTTAGCAACTTCTCTTCTGAACGGGTCAAATCCTGAAATAACAACAGCTTCCGGTGTGTCATCAATAATTAAATCAATACCGGTAGCAGATTCAAAAGCTCTGATATTTCTACCTTCACGTCCGATAATCCTACCTTTCATTTCATCGCTATTAAGGTTAACAACTGAAACCGTACTTTCTACGCTATGATCAGAAGCTGATCTTTGAATAGCTTGGACAATAATAGTCTGAGCTTGCTGTTTAGCAGTTCTAACCGCTTCGTCTTTAATCTTTTTAATGATAGAAGCGGCGTTTTCCTTTGATTCATTAACAAGGCTATCAATTAATTGTTGTTTGGCTTGTTCACGGCTCAACCCACTTATATATTCAAGTTGTTTGATTTGCTTATCAATCAAAGCGTCTATTTCTTCGGATTTTTTTTGAAATTTATTAGATTTTCTTTTTAAATCTTCATCAAAAAATTGAAGTTGTTTTTCTTTTTTGTTAATTAAATCTAATTTCTTGCTAACCCCATCTTCACGGGACTTTAACTGTTTTTCTTGAATTTGAATTTGCGCCCTTCTTGATTGAGTTTCATTTTCAAAATTCTGTTTTCGTTTATGCCATTCTTCCTTAACTTCAAGAAGTTTTTCTTTCTTGATATTTTTTGCGTCATTTTGGGCATCACGTATAATACTCTTAGACCTTTCCTCGGCTTCCTTGATTTTTGCCATTGACAATTTATTTCCGGCAAAATATCCAATAGCCCAACCTGCAAAAATTCCCAAAATACTTAGTCCAACTATAATCCATAATTCATTCATAATTTATCACCTCACTACTAAATTAATTTATATAAAATTCTCAAAACTTTATTATTGAGAATATAAAAATATAATAACTTTATAAGCATCATAAAGTTAATATAAAAACCAGCCGC
>CAZVPQ010000306.1:0-3583 GCA_964628675.1 uncultured Hyphomicrobiales bacterium
TCCAAAGAATGGAGAAATCCGCCGTGGTCAACATTTATTTTTAGAAATTTAATGAAAAACAATCATTTCAGAATCAGACTTTTCAAATCACTTGAATTAAGTATGAATACTATTTATCGAACAGAAAATTTATTAAAAAAGATTGATGAATTCAAGCAATTATATGAGCCGGAAATTGAAGAGCATATTAGAAGATGGGGTTTCCCCAAAGATGAAGATGACTGGGAGTTTTATATCCAAAGAATGAGAAATTTTGTTACCGACAGAAAGGTTTATTTGACAAGATTTTTAAAGGAAATGTATGATTATGATTTGAAAATATATAAAGAATCGGATATTAGCGATAACTCCATATTGAATGTATATCCTAATCCCTGCTCTGATAATCTCAATTTTGAACTAATTAGTAAAGAAAAAAGTAATCCTCATATATCTTTATGCGATATGCTCGGCAAGGAAGTATTAAGTATGGATTTAAAGAATTTTCAATTTTATTATAATGCTGTTCTTAATATTTCAAGTTTACAAGACGGAGTATATTTTTTAATTGTTAAATTTGCAGATGAAGTAGTTTCTAAAAAAATAATGATTAATCATTAATAAGTGTTTGATATGAAAATAATTCAAAAAGAAGTTCCCGAAGACTTTATGAGAGATGAATATAATTTCGATTATTCAAAAGGAGTTCGCGGGAAATATGCCCGAAAAATAACAGAAGAGAATGGATATGTTAAACTGTCTCCTGAAGTCCGAAAAATATTTAAAACTTCAGAAGAAGTTAATAATGCTCTGAAAGATGTTATTAAGGCTATTCCTAAAAAAAAGGAAAGAAAAAAGCAAAAAGTTTAATTATATTAGTTTTATCACTCTCATATTCATTATGAAAATAATTCAAAAAGAAATATCAATATCTACAAAGAATAAAGGTTTTCATAAAATCACAAATGAAATTGAGAGGAATTTGCCCGAACTAAATTCCATTAAAACGGGAATTGCTCATATTTTAGTCAAGCATACAAGTGCAAGTTTAACAATTAATGAAAATTCCGACCCTGATGTTAGGGAAGATTTTGAAAATTACTTCAATAGAGTAATCCCCGAAAATCCTGCTTTGTATTTCCATACTGCTGAAGGACCGGACGATATTACATCGCATATTAAAAGCTCTGTCATCGGTAGTTCCGTTACAATTCCAATAACAAACGGCAAATTTAATTTAGGCACTTGGCAAGGGATTTATCTGGGAGAGCATAGAAATATAGGGAGAAGAAGATATTTAGTAATCACTATTATCGGCGAAGATGAATAAAAAAAATAAAGCTGTGGTATTATTAAGCGGTGGAATGGACTCTGCCGTTTGTGCCGCTATTGCCAAATCGCAAGGATATGAGGTAGCGGCATTACATTTGAATTATAAGCAAAGAACCGAGCAAAAAGAACTCGAATCTTTTAACAATCTTTGCAATTATTATGAAATTCAAACGAGACTCGTTGTTGATGTATCGTATTTAGCACAAATTGGCGGTTCATCACTTACTGACAAGAATATACAGGTTACAAAAGCTAATCTTAATTCTGAAGAAATTCCGACAAGTTATGTCCCTTTTCGCAATGGCAATATTCTTGCAATAGCTACGAGTTGGACTGAAGTTATAAAAGCTAATGCAATTTTTATAGGTGCTATGCAATTGGATAGTAGCGGATATCCCGATTGTCGAGATGATTTTTTTGATGCTTATGAGAAATCCATTAATTTAGGAACTAAGCCTGAAACTTATATAAAAATTATCAGACCGATAATAAATTATTCTAAAAAAGATATTGTAATGAAAGGTAGAGAATTAAATGTTCCTTTTGAATTAACTTGGAGTTGCTATCAAAACAGTGAAATTGCTTGTGGTGTTTGCGATTCCTGTGCTTTGCGCTTACGAGGATTCCAAGAAGCCGGTATTGAAGACCCTTTGCAATATGAACAACGACCTGATTATTTAAAGTAACAATGAAGAAAATGAAAATACCAACAATAGATGATATTTACAAAGCTCAACAGAGAATAAATTCTTATGCTAATCACACACCTGTTTTAACAAGTAGAACGTTTAATGAAATTTTAAAAAATGATTTATATTTCAAATGTGAGAATTTCCAAAAAGTAGGAGCTTTCAAATTTCGCGGTGCTTTTAATGCTGTCTCACAACTCAAAAACGCAGAATTAGGTGTAGCAACGCATTCATCAGGAAATTTTGCACAAGCCTTAGCACTATCGGCGAAAATTCATAATATCCCTGCGCATATCGTTATGCCCGATAATGCCCCGCAAGTCAAAAAAGATGCTGTTGCAGGCTATGGTGCTGAAATAATTTTTTGCAAACCTACTTTGGACGCCCGTGAAAGCACATTACAAAATGTTGTAGAAAAAACAAGTGCTACTTTTATTCATCCCTATGATAATTTCGATGTGATTGCAGGAAATGGTACAATCGGTTTGGAAATCTTGGAAGATGTAAAAGATTTGGATTATGTGATTGTTCCTATTGGTGGCGGTGGATTAATGAGTGGGGTCTCTATCACAATTAAAAATTTATCACCTGAAACAAAAATCATAGGAGCTGAACCGCAAGGTGCCGACGACGCTTATCGATCTTTAATAGAAAATAGAATAATTCCTTCTCTTAATCCCAATACTATTGCAGACGGATTATTGACATCTTTAAGCGATTTGACTTTTGAAATCATAAGACATAATGTTGATGAAATAATTACTGTAAGCGATGAATTTATTATTAAAGCAATGAGACTTATTTGGGAAAGGATGAAAATTATTGTTGAGCCTTCCGCCGCAATAACATTAGGGGTCTTATTAAGTAATAAAATAAACTTAGAAAATAAGAAAATAGCTTTAGTTCTTTCAGGTGGGAATGTAGATTTAAGCAAATTGCCTTGGTAATATTTTACGATAAAGTTCAAGTATTGTTAGCTCTAGAAAATATTTCGTGAGTAATATTTAAAAAATATTTAATGTAAAATTAAAAATGAATGGAACAAAAGTACCAATAAACAGTTAAGAAATGTCTCTAATTCCATAAATGTTATTTACATAATTGCCGAGAAGTGGAAATTTTATTACTCACTTTATTTGAAGTAGAGCCTATTTTTTTTGCCTGAAAAATATAAAACTGATAATTTTTGTCTTGATAAATCAAAAATCTTTTTTTTAATAAATAATTGTTAAATTCTGCAACATACTTATTTTCATTGATTTGTTTAGACGATATTATAATATATGAGTCTCTTGATAATTTTATAAAAGGATATAGTTTGATAGAATCAGTATTAATGAAATTAAAAAATTTATTTTTCTGCCAACCAAGGTCAATACCATCAAAGTAATATGATATTTGTGGATTAGCAATATAAGAGGAATATTTTGAGTCAATGAATATTAGTGAAGCTTTACTATTTTTAAATTTATTTGAAAATTCTTGAATATGTGAATTGAAGAATGGTTCTCTCCTATTAATAGAAAACATTATTAAAATAAATATAATAAATGCATAAGAAAAAATCTTTCCGTTAATTTTAC
>CAZVPQ010000307.1:0-3582 GCA_964628675.1 uncultured Hyphomicrobiales bacterium
TACTCATAAAGAAACAGATGAAGATACTTGTCCTTTAAAAAAAGTGATTTATATTGATTGATTATGATATAAGTTAATGAATACTTAAATAATTTTTATCCAAAATTATTCAAGTCGTCAATAATTTTTTGAATATCATCATCGGAAAAGTTAGAATCTTTTGCAACTTCTTCAAGTGTTCCCCATACAGGTTCACCGCAAACAAATACTTTCAATCCTTTATCCATTAGATAATTAACAGATGAAGGTGTCTGATTTAGCAAATCTTCAATAGTGATATTCTTATCTATTTTTTTTTTCTTCTTCATTATTTTTATTTTTCTTTTTTGTAGGAAAAAACAAAACAACACCAATGGCAACACCATAAAGTGTTGTATATTCCCAATTGGACGTAATGGGGCATTGCCCCGAATTACATCCAATGAAATGATAATATGCATATCCGACAAGTGCGCCGAATACAGCACCAAGAGAAATTCTAAGATATTTATTCATTTATAATTAATTTTTATCAACTATAATAGGTGCAGGAACACCCAATACATCTTTAAATGCTTGTGTATAACCTTCTTTTGGTAAAGCACCAACAGCCATTTGCGGTTTATCGTTCATCGGAACAAATAAAACCGAAGGTATGCTTTTAATCCCAAAAGCAGCAGCCAATTCTTGTTCTTTTTCGGTATCTATTTTATATATGTCAATTTTACCTTTATATTCTTCGGCTAATTCTTCCATTATGGGAGCAATCATTTTACATGGTCCACACCAATCAGCATAAAAGTCAATTAGACAAGGTTTATTTCCTTCAAACTTCCATTCTTGGTTTTTATCCCAATTAAATACTTTTTCTTTAAAAGTTTCCGTGTTCAAAAATTCAATCATAATTCCTCGTTTTATTAAAAATTCAACAATTTATTTATTATAGACAAATAACATCATTCATTATTTTGATTTTATTTAACGTTTATTAAAATATTATATTGCTAAACAGTTATATTTAAACTTTTTTTTATTAAGAAATTTGTTTTTATATTGAATATTCTATATTAACTAAATAAACAATTTAATTTAGGAAATAAGATTTATGAATGAGATGCAAAAATATTCGACTATCTTGTTTGATATTGAGGACAGAATTGCAAATATAACTTTAAATCGTCCGGAAGTGCATAATGCATTTAATAATGATTTGATTAATGATTTATACGATGTATTCGAAAATCTAAAACAGGATGATGATATCCGAGTGATTGTTATTACCGGCAACGGCAAATCTTTTTGTGCAGGTGCTGATTTGAATTGGATGAAAAGTGTTATTAATTATTCTTATGAACAGAATTATAAAGAATCTCTGAAATTAGCTAAATTAATGTATCTGATTTTTACTCACCCAAAACCAATTATTGCCAAAATTAATGGCACTGCAATCGGTGGAGGAGTTGGATTAATGTCTGTTTGCGATATATTGATAGCCTCTGAAAATGCTAAGTTCGGTTTGAGTGAAGTTAAATTAGGATTAGTACCGGCGGCAATTTCTCCATTTGTTATGAGTAGAATTGGCGAATCTTGGGCAAGAGAATTATTTGTTACCGGAGAAAGAATAACTGCAAAAAGAGCCGAAGAAATTAATTTGATTAATAAAGTTGTTCCTCCTTCGGAATTAGATAATGCTGTGAATGAAAAAGTTGATTTGATTTTGAAAAATGGACCTGACGCTATTAAAATGGTTAAGGAAATGATTTTCCAAGTTACACAAGTCAAATTTCCTGAAATCCAAGAATATACAGCTAAATTAATAGCAAATCTCAGATTGAGTGAAGAAGGGCAAGAAGGTATGAATGCTTTTCTCGAAAAAAGAAAACCTAAATGGGTTGAATAATTAATTTGAAAACAAAATTTTGAAATAAAATGTTTAAAGGTTATTATGTTAAAAAAAATATTAATTGCTAATAGAAGTGAAATTGCTTGCAGAATTATTAATGCTTGCAAGGAAATGGATATTAGAACGGTTGCTATTTATTCGGAAGCAGACGCGGAATCTTTGCACGTACAATTAGCCGATGAATCGGTATGCGTAGGACCTGCACAAGCTATGCAATCCTACCTTAACCAAGATACAGTTATTAAAGCGGCATTGGAAACATCTTGCGATGCCATTCACCCGGGCTATGGTTTTTTAGCCGAAAATCCGGAATTCAATAAAAAAGTAAGAGAAAGCGGTTTGATTTTTATCGGTCCCGATCCCGAATCTATGGAATTGCTCGGTTCAAAAGTCGCTTCAAGACAACTTATGCTTAAATCAGATGTACCGGTTATTCCGGGTATGAAAAGCAGTTCTTTGAAAATTGAAGATTTCGAGCAAAGTGCAAAGGAAATGGGATTTCCCGTATTAATTAAATCTTCTGCCGGTGGTGGAGGCAAAGGTATGCGTGTTGTTGATAAGTTGGAAGATTTAAAGGATGCTGTGGAATCGGCTATTCGTGAATCAAAATCGGCTTTTGGCAGCGATGAAGTCTATCTTGAAAAATATATTGAATCCCCGAGACACGTTGAATTTCAGGTTGCCGCTGATGATTTTGGGAATGCTATTTATTTATTTGAAAGAGAATGCTCAATTCAAAGACGCCATCAAAAAATTATTGAGGAAGCTCCTTCGCCCGTTATGAACCCTGTGTTGCAGAAAAAAATGGGTGAAACAGCCGCCAAGGTCGTCAAAGCCGCTAATTATAATAGCGTTGGAACTGTTGAGTTTTTAGTCGATAAAGATAAGAATTTTTATTTCCTAGAAGTTAATACAAGAATTCAAGTGGAACATCCCGTAACGGAAATGACTACAGGCATTGATTTGGTAAAACTTCAAATTAATATTGCAGATAAACAGGAAATTCCATTCAAACAGAGTGATTTAAAACAAAACGGACATTCAATAGAATGCAGAATATATGCCGAAGATGCTGACAACAATTTTATGCCTTCATCAGGTAAAATTCTTTATCTGAAAGAGCCGATTGGTCCCGGCATCAGGTATGATTCAGGTATATATCAAGGTACAGAGGTTTCTGTATTTTACGACCCTATTCTTGCCAAGTTAATTGTTTGGGGCAAAGACAGGGAAGAAGCACGCAAAAGAATGATTTTAGCTTTGAAACAAAATGTGATTCTCGGTGTGAAAACATCAATAGGATTTATGATAAAATGTTTGGAACATCAGGAATTCATCAAAGGCAATACATTTACAAACTTTATTGAAAGCAACAAAATGTTGGAAGAAAATGATAATTCAAAAGAATTGCCTTATGCTCTTGCCGCCGCTAATCTTCATTCAAATAATAATAAACCTGCAAGACAAGTTGCCATTAGTGTTGACGGCGAAATGCCTACACCATGGCAAACAATAGGTTCTTGGGAAATTTGTTCAAGTTAATTCTGAGGGGAAAATGGATATAAAATATAATAACACACTTTACAATGTTGCGATTGAAGACAAATCAAATCAAATATCTGCAATGATTAATGAAGAAAAAATTCAATTCAATTATAAAAAAATAGCAAATAATAATTTTAATTTTTTTATTGAAGATA
>CAZVPQ010000308.1:0-3577 GCA_964628675.1 uncultured Hyphomicrobiales bacterium
TATTTTTGTATTAAATGTTTTATTAATTAATTATTAATTAAAAATATAGTTTTGGAGAAAAACATGGTAAAAAAATTATCAAAGTTGACCACAATTCCACAGCATATCACTCTTGAAGAAGATTATCATCCTGATGCAACGGGTGATTTTACAACTCTATTAAATGATTTAACAATTGCTATTAGAATTATTTCAAGAGATGTACGTAGAGCGGGTATAAACGACATACTCGGATTGACAGATGATACTAATATCCACGGAGAAATAGTAAAAAATCTTGATAAACATTCTAATAACATTATTAAAAAAGTTATGAAAAAGCGTGCTACAGTTTGCGCCCTCGTTTCAGAAGAAGAAAATGAGCTTATCAAGATTTCGAGGAATAACATAAGCGGTAAATATGTTATGCTTTTTGATCCTCTGGACGGTTCGTCTAACATTGATGTAAATGCTACAATCGGGACTATCTTTTCTTTTTTTAAAAGAATAAACCCTAAAGATACTACACCCGGAACTGTTGAGGACGCTTTACAACCCGGTTATAAACAAATTGCCGCAGGTTATGCATTATACGGTTCCAGCACCGTATTTGTATATACTACCGGACATGGAGTTCATATGTTTACTTTTGATCCGACAATTGGTGAGTTCCTTCTAACTCGCGAGAATATCAAAATACCTGACAGAGGTAATTCTTATAGTGTAAATGAGGGGTATTATAACAAATGGGATAAACCTACTCAAGAATATATTAAGTACTTAAAAGGGGCACCCGATGATAATAAAAAATCATATTCATTGAGATATATAGGTTCTTTCGTTGCTGATTTTCATAGGACTTTACTTAATGGTGGAATTTTCTTATATCCACAAGATACTACCAAACCTGAGGGTAAATTAAGATTGTTCTATGAGGCTAATCCAATGTCAATGGTCATCGAACAAGCCGGTGGAAAAGCTATAAATCATAAACTCGAAAGAATATTAGATATTGAACCTAAAAGTATTCATCAGAGAACGCCGATAATTATCGGTAGCAAAGAAAACGTTGAAGAATATGAACAATTTGCTAAAGGAGTACATCCCTATCAGAAAAAATAATGGATATTTCTGATGAAGAATAAAATTATATTTCGTAAAAGTTAATTTCTTCAAATTTTCTTTTTCAATAAATTTTATTATGATACGTGAAAATAATTCTAATAGAATTTACTAATTATATAGATTAATAATAAGACAACAATGGATTTCAAAGATTATTATAAAGTCTTAGGTGTTGCAAAAACAGCTTCTGCCGATGAAATTAAAAAGGCGTATAGGAAGTTGGCTATGAAATATCACCCTGATAAAAATAAGGGTAATAAAGAAGCTGAAGCAAAATTCAAGGAGATTAGTGAAGCTTACGAGGTTTTGAAAGACACTCAAAAAAGACAGAAATATGACAATCTGGGTTCTTCATATTCTCAATTTCGACAAAGAGGTAATCCTAATACTGATTTCAATTGGTCAGATTGGTTTTCCTCTTCTAAACAAAGAAAAAAGGGGAGAGCCTATTCGACTTTTGGTGAATATTTTGATGGTGGTGGTGGAGTATCTGATTTTTTTGAAAAAATTTTCGGAAGTGGGGCACATTCATCTTCATCTCATTTTCATAAGTCAAAAGGTCAAGATTATAGCTCAATATTAGAAATATCATTAGCCGATTCTTATCATGGGAAAAAGCAATTGATTAATATTAACGGACAAAAAATTGAAGTTAATATTAAATCCGGAATAAAAGACGGGCAACAATTAAAAATTACAGGAAAAGGTATGCCCGGAGCTAATGGAGGACCTAACGGAGATTTATTATTAACTGTAAAAATAAAGCAACATAAAAATATTGAGTTAAAAGGAAATGATTTATATGTGGAGTCTCAAATTGATTTATTTAAAGCTCTTTTAGGGGGAAGTGCTAAAATCAAAACATTCTTGGGTCAAGTTGAAATCAATATTCCGCCCGAAAGCCAATCAGGGAAAATTTTAAAACTTGCTGGTTTAGGAATGCCTTACTATAACAATCCCGATAAGAAAGGGGATTTGTATATTAAACTTAAAGTTGCATTGCCTAAAAACCTTAGTGACGAAGAAAAAGAATTAATCAAAAAATTACAGGAATTAAGAAAGAAAAAGTGATTTTATTTATGAAAATAATGTTAAACTAATTTTCAATTTTTAATAATTTCTAATTTCAATAAATTCTAATAATAAATTTTTAAATCTGAAAGAGGAATAAAATGAGTAACAAATCATCAAATCATATAGGGCTTTCTGTTCTCGGTGTGGCTCTTGCCTTAGGTCTAATTGTCTCTGCATTTATCTTGTCCAATACTTTGTTTAAAATTAAATCCGAAGGACAGGAGATAAAAGTTAAAGGTTATGCTGAAATGAAAATTAAATCCGATTTAGGCACTTGGACTTGTAATATTGTTTCGAGGTCTTTCGATATGGTTGGAGCTTATGATAAATTACAAACTAGTGTTTCTAAAACAAAAAGATATTTATTGAAATTCGGCATTAAATCAGATGATATGACTATTTCCTCTGTAAACACAAATAAAATTATCAAGAGAAATGAAAAAGGAATGTTAACTAATGAAATTATTGGTTATAGTCTGGATCAGTCGATAACGATAAAATCAAATAATGTGGAACTTATTCAAACTATTGCTAATGAATCGACTTCTTTGATTCAGCAAGGTATTGAAATATACTCTTATGCACCCCAGTATTTTTACACTAAACTTAACGATTTGAAAATTTCTATGCTTGGCAAAGCTACAAAAGATGCAAAACTGAGAGCTGAACAGCTTGCTGAAAATAGCGGTAGCGAGGTAGGGACATTGAAATGGGCATCACAAGGTGTTTTTCAAATTACACCTGAAAATTCCGTAAATGTTTCCGATTATGGAGAATATGATTTATCCTCAATCGACAAAAGTATTAAAGCTGTGGTTACTATCGTATTTACGATAAAATAATTTATTTGCTCGTAAAATAATACATTGAAATTGCCGAGGCAATAGATACGTTAAGCGATTCTGCCTTACCATAACCGCGTATTGAATAAGCTGTGTCTATAATTTTGATTAAGTCATCTGAAATTCCTCTGGATTCATTGCCGAGAATTAATCCGTAATTATTATCTTTTGGTAAATTCTCCAAATAATGTTTTGAATTTAAAACAGCGGCAAAAATTTTATAGTTTGGGAAATTACTGGAAATAAAATCTTTTAAATTTTCCGTTTGAACAGCATTAACTCTTAATATAGACCCCATTGATGAACGAACTGTCTTTGAATTATAAACATCGGCACTATGATGGCTTAATAGTATTTGCTTAAATCCGAACCAATCGGCAGTTCTTATGATTGTTCCTACATTTCCCGGGTCTGAAATATTATCGAGTGCAATAAATGGTTTTTCTGTAAAAATCTTTTGTTCATTTATTTTGACAATTCCTAAAATTCCTTGCGGTGATTTTGCCTCACAAATTTGATTAAAAATGCTTTGTTGAGTTTTAAATACTGGAATATTA
>CAZVPQ010000309.1:0-3576 GCA_964628675.1 uncultured Hyphomicrobiales bacterium
AAATCTAATAATTTTTGTTTAATTTTGTTTGTTGTTTTGCGTAAGGTGAGTTATTTAGAAACATTATTATTAATAAATAAACTTTAAAATCCATAGTAAGCTATTAGCTTTCTTAATTTATCTTAGCAAATATATTTCTTGTTTTTTATTAGATTGAATGAGTTAATATTTGTAATTTTATTTAGGAATATCAAAATTTACATTATAAATAATTGATTAACTTGTTTATTATTTTGTAGATTATAGAAAAAAAGTTATTTTTGTAGTTCGTATTTTTTATTGAATAGATAATTATGTTTGAGAATTTACAAGAGAAATTAGAACACGCGTTAAAACAATTTCGCGGACAAGCATCAATAAGCGAGGCTAATATATCTGACGCAATGTTGGAAATCAGGCGAGCTTTGTTAGAGGCTGATGTCAATTTAGAAGTTGTAAAAAAATTCGTTGACGCTGTTAAAAGCAAAGCAATAGGAACTGAGGTCAAGGGGAATTTATTGCCCGATCAGTTAATTGTAAAAATTGTACGCGACGAGCTTATTGAAATAATGGGGAGCAAGCGTAGCGATATAACGTTTTCGTCTCGTCCTCCTACTGTAATTCTTGTTGCGGGTCTTCAAGGGTCAGGTAAAACAACTTTTGCCGCTAAATTAGCAAAAAGCTTACGCAAAAAAGGTCGGCAACCTTTGTTAGTAGCCGCAGATATATATAGACCTGCCGCTATTGAGCAGTTACAGTCCCTCGGTAAACAAATCAACATACCTGTTTTTGTTTATGATTCTAAAGATGCCGTAAAAATCACTAAGGAAGCTGTTAGTTATTCAAAACGTTTTGCTCGTGATATAGTAATTATTGATACAGCCGGTAGATTGACAATTGATGATGAGATGATGAAAGAAGTCGAGAACATCAGTAAAGCGGTTGACCCAACTGAAACTTTATTCGTTTGCGATTCGATGATTGGTCAAGACGCTGTTACTACTGCTAAAGCTTTTCATCAAAGGCTTAATTTGACCGGTATCGTACTCACCAAGTTAGATGGCGATACTCGTGGTGGTGCGGCTTTATCTGTACTCGAAGTAGTTGGCAAACCTATTAAATATGTCTCCACAGGCGAAAAACTTGATGCATTGGAACCTTTCCATCCTGAAAGAATTGCTTCGAGAATACTTGGAATGGGCGATATACTTACTCTAGTAGAAAAAGCCGAAACGCAATTTGATGCACAAAAAGCACAAAAACTTGAACAAAAAATACGAAAAAATCAATTTACATTTGATGATTTCTTAGAACAATTGGGGACTATAAAGAAAATGGGTTCTATCCGTGATTTACTTGGTATGATACCCGGTATGGATAAAACTTTAAAGAATGTCAATGTTGATGAAAAATCGTTTAACGGAGTTGAAGCCATAATTAAATCTATGACTAAGCAGGAAAGACAAACTCCGAAAATAATTAATGGCTCCCGACGAAAAAGAATTGCTAAAGGTAGTGGCACTACCATTCAAGAAGTCAATAAATTGTTGAAGCAGTTCGGTGAAATGAATAAAATGATGAAAAATATGGCACGTGGTGGCAGATCGAGAATGTTAAAGAATTTTGGCTTGCCAAAAGGATTTGGAAATTAAATATTTGAAATTAAGTATTATTAATAAAATTTGGTGGATTTAAAATGGTAAAACTTCGTTTAAGAAGAAAAGGTAGAAAACATTTTGCAGTCTATGATGTAGTAGCTGTTGATAGTCGCAAACGTCGCGATAGCGATTTCCTTGAAAGATTAGGTTATTATGACCCTAACACACAACCTTCAACAATTAAAATTGATCCCGATAGAGCTATTTATTGGCTTAATGTAGGGGCACAACCTACTCCTATTGTTCATAATTTATTGAGCTATGATGGAGTTTTGTTGCGCAAACATTTAGCTATCAAAGGTAAAAATCAAGTTGAAATTGAAGAAGAAATTGCAAAACATAAAGAAGTTACTTTGGCTCGATATAGTAGAAGAAAAGACTTGCGTAAAAAACGTAAAGCCGCAAAAATCAAAGCTGAAAAAGATGCTAAACAAGCTGAAGCTGATGCTGCTGAAAAGGCGGCGGAATAATATTCAGCTGAATGTCTCTGAATATTTAATAGTAAAAACCGCATCATTTTTGTTGCGGTTTTTTTATTTGAATTGTTATTTGTTAGTACTAACCTAAATTGCTTATAGTTACTTATATTGCTAATATTAGCTTATCTATAAGCAAAACACAAGCTCTGCTATTTAAGTTGAAAGATTGTTGCAAAACCTCCATTTCTTGTAAAAGTAAATAAAAAAGGTCTATATATTGTTTAAATTTAATATTTATCTTTAATTTAATAAAAAAACTTGTACTATCAATTATTTTTGTTAAATTTGCGATTGTAATCGCAAAATTAATACTAAATTTGCGATTGTAATCGCAAAATTAATATAAAATGGCAGGTAATGATTAAACGAAAACTTGAAAATATTATTAAAAATAAATTCGACAAGAATAAAGTAATTATTATTTTGGGTCCTCGCCAAGTAGGTAAAACAACAATATTAAAACAAATTTTTTCTTCCATTAATCAAAAAATACTTTGGCTTAATGGCGATGAATCCGATATTCGAGAAATGCTGAGTAATACTAATTCTACTATACTGAAAAATATTATTAGTGATAATCAATTTATTATTATAGATGAAGCTCAAAGAATTGGCAACATAGGATTAACATTAAAAATTTTAGTCGATAATTTCCCTGGTATTCAAATTATAGCAACGGGTTCTTCTTCATTTGAACTTGCAAATGAAATTTCCGAACCATTAACGGGTAGGAAATATGAATATTTGCTTTATCCTCTTTCTTTTTCCGAGATGTGTAATCACAATAGTTTTTTAGAAGAATCAAGATTACTTGAACATAGGTTGGTCTATGGCTATTATCCCGAAGTTATAACAAATCAAGATGAAGAAAAAGAAATATTAAAAGAAATTACTAATAGTTATTTATATAAAGACCTGTTTACTTATGAAAAGATTAAAAAGCCTGCATTGCTCGAAAAAATACTTCGAGCATTAGCTTTCCAAATCGGTAATGAGGTTAGTTACAACGAAATTGCTAATCTTATTGGTTTTGACAGGGGAACAGTTGAGAAATATATTAATTTATTGGAAAAAACCTATGTTGTATTTACATTGAGTTCGTTTCGTAGAAATCTAAGAAATGAATTGAAAAAATCAAGGAAAATTTATTTTTATGATAATGGGATTAGGAACAGTATTATTAAAAACTTCAATCCTGTTTCATTAAGGCAGGATTTAGGTGCTTTGTGGGAAAATTTCTTGATTTCCGAAAGACGAAAATATAACGAATATTTAGGTAATTGGGTTAATTCTTGGTTTTGGCGTACTCATTCACAACAAGAAATTGATTATCTTGAAGAATATAACGGTAAAATATATGCTTATGAGTTCAAATGGAGTGAAAAGTCAAAAGTAAAATTTTCTAAAACCTTTACGAATTCTTATCCGAATTCCGAGCTTAAAATTATCAATAGAAAAAA
>CAZVPQ010000310.1:0-3573 GCA_964628675.1 uncultured Hyphomicrobiales bacterium
TAAAACTATTTCTTGCAAATACAATAATTTAGGTCAAACTTCCAATTATATACTCTTGACTCTATTCATAGTGGTTTTAAAATAAAAGAATATACTCAATAAATCCAAAAAATTAGCTTTGAACAAAAAAGCCGACAAGGATAAACTTATCGGCTTTAATAAATCAGATAGCAATAAAAAATTTATTGCATACCACCGTATTTAGAATTCAAAATCCATTTTACGAGTTCAGGGTCACTTGGTTTATCGTGAGATTGAACTGCTTGATAATTCGGATTTGCATTCTTTTCGCTCTCAGGATATATCCAACGATATGGGACACCATCTTCGGGTAATGTTCCTGTACGTCTCATATCATGATAAACTTGACCTTCTAAGAATAATTGCAAATTCTTTTGTTTCAAAATTTCGTCAATAACTTCTTGTTTGTCAGTACCTGCAAAGTCAGGCAAACCCGCCGCCGCTCTTATGATATTAACATCTTGAACAGCTCCGGGTACGTCACCCGTGCGAGCTTTACATTCAGCTCTAATCAAAATATTTTCTTCATAAGAAACAATTGGGAAGTTGTCGCCATAGCCACCATATTTCAACAAATGGCAAGTTTTAGTTGGGTCAGTTTCATTAGTATCTGCATCTGCTTCACTGTGAACAGCATAGCCCCAGAATTCTCCGTCATCGTTAGGAGTAAAATATTCGGCTAAACGTGTATCACCGGCTTCACTTTTAAGCATACGCATAAAAGTTGCTTCACATCTGATTGGTTCACCAACTTCCGTGTTTGTCCAATGTCCCCAAGGTGAATATTCATTAGCACCTGTTGAATATTGTGCATAAACATTACCATCATCAGAAGAAATACCTTGATTGGCATCAATCAAAGCATCAGCATATTCACCCATATGCAAATGATAGCGAGCTTTTAATGTATGAACTGCGGCAGTCCAAAGAGCGCCGTCACCGCCAAAGTTTAAATCTCTTTCGTAAGCACCTGCGTCCGAGAATTTTGTCAAAGCATTAGCTAATAATTCCTGGACTTTATCATAAGCTACTCTTTGTGTTACGAATGTGGCGGGTTCCAATCCTTTAATGTCAATTGGAATAGAACCATAAAGCGCTGCCATTTCACCAAAGAATAAAGCATTAAATGTTTCAGCCATACCCATAATAGTATTTTGAATTTGTTTATTATTCGTTCCGAAACTAAGTCCCGGAGTAAATTCCAAAATATCAGCGGCTATTTTAACTCCTCTATAACCGGTCAATTGCCATAGGTCATTAGGAGGACCGTCCTCTGTCATTTGATATGAATTCCAACCAACGGGTTGAGGTCTGCCCAATCCCGGAGGGGCACACATTTGCCAAGCAAAGATACTGGAAATTCGAGACCTGTCGCTACAATAGAAATCACCGCCTGCAACTTGCAAGGCTATTGTCAAACCATATACACCGTCAACTGAATTCACGACATCTTGGTTAATAGCATTAGGTGATTCATTAATACTATCATCAATAGTACAAGATGATAGGACCAAACTAATTGCGAATATAGGCAATAAGAGTTTGATGCTTAATAATTTAATATATTTTTTTGCTTTCATAGATTTCCCCTTAATAGATTATTGATATTCCAAAACGATAAGAAGTTGTTTGCGGTAATGTGAAATAGTCAAGACCTCTACCTTCGGAAACACCGAAAGTATTAACTTCTGGATCATATCCGGAATAATTTGTAATAGTTAATAAATTGCGTGCTGTTAAAGTAAATCTGATTGCGCTAATATTCCACTCTTCCAAACCATGCCAGTTGTAAGATAATGAAACTTCGCGAAGTTTAATAAATGAGCCATCTTCAATATGAGGTTCATTAATGTAGAAACCGTTTTCATAAATACGATATTTCATTTCTTTAGTAGCATCTTGAGCAGAAACGGCTCCGTTTTCATCAACAGAGTATATTTTAACTTGCTCCCCTGCATCATTGACCCATTTGTCTTCTCTGTCTTCAGTATTACCGGCAGTACCAAAGTTATATAAAGCACCTCTTGTACCATTCCATACATCAAATCCTTGAACAGCGTCAATTAAGAAACTAAATGTAAAGTCTTGATATAAGGTTAAATCACTTCTAAAGCTTAGCATATAATCAGGGTTCGGGTCTCCTAAAATTTCCAAGTTAGCATCGTGAATCGGAGCTCCTACATAGCCCATTCCATATTGGTCTCCAAATATTTTGTCTCCTGTCTCAGGGTCAACATAATAAATTTGCTTAGTAGTTTCGTCCCATTGTGAGTGAACAATACTACCATCGGCATTATGCAAAAATCCATAACCTCTGAATACACCAAGTTGTTTTCCTTCAACGGCAACATTGTTGATTCCGACAAAACCACCGCTCAAAGAAATAAAATCAGCTCCTTCTAATCTTGTAACTTCGTTTGTATTAGTCGAATAGTTGATAGCAAAATTCCAAACGAAATTATCTTCTAAAATTGGAGTTGCATTTAACGTTAATTCTATACCTTTGTTCCACATTGCACCTGCGTTCCTCAATTGTTGGTCATAACCCGATGACGAGGGAACGGGCACATTCAAAATCATATCAAATACATTTTTATAATAATATGTAGCTTGCAATGAAACTCTGTTATCTAAGAAACCCAAATCAATACCGATTTCACGTTCTATTGATAATTCAGGGTTAATATCTTCAGCACCAGCCATAACATAAGAACCTGTTGAACCGCCACCTTGGCGAATACCCAAGAAACCGCCTCTTTGTGCTTGAGAACCTCTGTCCCAAGGACTAAAGAAACCGCCCGTACCATACAAGAAATTAGTTGCATAAGCTCCCGGAAGTCCTGGTGAACCTGCTTCGCCGAAAGAACCTCTTAATCTGATATTGCTGAATATATCTTTTGTTGATTTCATAAACGGTTCATCAGACAAAGTATATGAGAAACCGGCTTTAGGATAATAATGGAATTGTTGCGATTGCCCAAAAGTAGAACTTCCATCACGTCGAATTGCCAAAGTTAATGACAATCTGTTCCATAAAGTTGAAGTTAATTGTGCGAACAAACCAACCGTTTTTGTTTCATATAAAGATGAAGTACCATCTCTGGTAGCCGCAGCACTAATTTGGTTATAGAAAGGTAAAGTTACAGAACCATCAAGCCAATCAGACGAATTTTTATCCCAAATAACTTGGCTACCGAGAACTAAGTTTGTTTGTAAAAGATTATCAAAAAAGGCATAGTTGAAAGTACCGGTAAAGTCAACATTCATTTTTTGATTCTTAATATCTTGGTGTGATATATAACCTTCTCTATTATCTGATGTAGCACTTCCTACAGCTTGTCTTTCTTGATTAACATATTCATATTTATCTAATCCAAATCTTGAAGCAATAGTAACCCAAGAAACAGGTTTCCATTTTAATTCAGTACTATGTAAAAATCTTTCGATTTTAGAATTAAATGTATTGAATTTTTCACTCCAAATAGGATTATCATAATATCCAAATCTTCTTTGAGTTCCATCAGGATTTAGATCTTCTTTATCATTAAATTC
>CAZVPQ010000311.1:0-3572 GCA_964628675.1 uncultured Hyphomicrobiales bacterium
GGAGTGAAGAATCTCTCAGTTGTAAAGAGTGGATTCTTCGTTACACTCAGAATGACAAAAGTCAGAGTAATCATAAGCGAATTCGAAGTGTGAATGAACTCGAAAGGCAAATAAACAAATGTCATTCTGAACGGAGTGAAGAATCTCTCAGTTATAAAAGAGTAGATTCTTCGTTACACTCAGAATGACAAAAATAAATAGTATTAATTATTGAATTTTATTATCGGAGATTTAAGTGAGAAATATCAGAGTTTTAACGGCAACATCATTATTTGACGGACACGATGTTTCGGTAAATTTATATAGGCGTTTGTTGCAAAAAAGAGGTGCGGAAGTAATTCATCTCGGACATAACAGGTCGGTAAGAGAAGTGGTAACGGTTGCAATTCAAGAAGACGTTGATGCTTTATTGATAAGTTCTTATCAAGGCGGGCATAATGAATATTTTCGATTTTTGGTTGATGAATTGAAACGATTGAATGCTTCTGATAAATTGATTTTCGGTGGTGGTGGTGGAGTAATCTTGCCTTCTGAAATTCAAGCATTAGAAGAATACGGCGTTGCAAGATTATATCACGCTATCGACGGTCAAAAAATCGGTATTGACGGTATTGCAGATGATATTATTCAAAGAATTTCCGAGCATAAAAAAGAACTCAAAGATAAAATTGATACTGACTATTTGAAAAATATTATCAGCAATAATTGTATTGAACATCATTATGATATTGCAAGACAATTAACTTTTTTTGAAGATAATAATTCATCGGAAGATGTTATTAATGAAATCAGGAATACTCTAAAGAAAAATGATAAAAATAAGTCTTTGGTATTGGGTGTTACGGGTACAGGCGGGAGTGGCAAAAGTTCTTTGATAGATGAAATCATCGGAAGGTTTTTGTCTTTTACATCTGATATTTCAATCGGCGTTTTAGCTATTGACCCGTCAAAGACTAAAACAGGCGGGGCTTTGCTCGGCGATAGAATTCGATACAATCAAATTTATAACGATAGAGTTTATTTCCGAAGTTTTGCTACAAGAAACAGTTTGAACGAATTAAGCGGAGCTATTCACGATTCTATTGATGTCTTAAAAGCCTGTGGATTTGATTTGATTATTGTTGAAACAAGCGGTATTGGGCAAGGCGATAGCAGTATAGGTGAAGTTAGTGATTTTTCTACTTATGTGATGACTGCCGAATATGGGGCGCCCTCGCAATTAGAAAAAATTGATATGCTTGATATTGCCAATTATATCGTTATCAATAAATTTGAAAAGCAAGGTGCGGAAGATGCTTATCGAGAAGTCAAAATTCACTGGCTAAGAAATAATCCTGATGCCGGAATTGACAAGACTATTCTTCTTGATAAGTTGGAACTGCCTGTTTATGCTGTTAGTAGTAATCAGTTCAACAATCCCGGTGTAAATAGATTCTTCAAAGATTTATTAACTTTGCTTGGCAAAGAAAAAAATCAACAATATAAAATTAATGAGAAATTAATAAATGTACTGCCAACTGAACTAAAAACAGACTTCGGTTTGATAAATAATAAAAGAGTTCATTATCTTTCCGAGATTTCCGAAACGGTCAGGAATTATCATCAAGTATCAGAGAAAGAGGCAAGCACTGCAAATGATATTTATGCTATTCGTGAAGCTGTCAAGCAAGTTGAAGATTCGGAAGTAATGAAATACTTAAAAGACAAATTTACTTCAAAATGGGACGAACTTTCCGATGAAGTAAAAACTTTTCTTTCAAATTGGGAGGAGACCAAAAAGAATTACTTGCAAGAAGAATTAAAATATGAAATTCAAGGTAAAGAATATTCAATTAGCTTGTACAATAAATCTTTGTCAGGTTCTAAGATTCCAAAAGTCTCAATGCCGAAATTCAAATCTTGGTATGAATTAGTTAAGTTTTTCTTCGAAGAAAATCTACCCGGGTATTTTCCTTATACTGCCGGAGTGTTTCCATTCAAGAGAATAACGGAAGACCCTAAACGTCAATTTGCCGGTGAAGGCGGACCGGAAAGAACTAATACGAGATTCCATTATTTATGCAAGGGTGATAAAGCAAAACGTTTGTCAGTTGCTTTTGACGGAATAACTTTATACGGTGAAGACCCCGCAACAGACCTTGATGTTTACGGTAAAATAGGGGAGAGCGGTGTTTCGATTTGCACTATTGAAGATATGGATGCTATGCTAAAAGGTTTTGACCAAACCGACCCATTTACTTCGGTTTCGATGACTATCAATGCACCTGCACCTATAATGGTAGCTTTTTATTTTATTCTTGCATATCATAGAGAATTGGAGAAATTGGAAAAAGAAGGCAAAAAGCTCAATGATGAAGAAAAAGAAGAATTAAAAATCAATACTTTTAGAAAGTTACGAGGTACTGTTCAAGCGGATATGCTGAAAGAAGACCAAGGACAAAACACTTGTATTTTCTCAATAAATTTTGCAATGAAATTGATTGGCGATTTGCAGGAATATTTGTCGAAACATAATATAAGAAATTATTATTCAATAAGTATTAGCGGTTATCATATTGCTGAGGCAGGAGCTAATCCAATAACCCAGCTTGCTTTTACATTGGCAAACGGATTTACTTATGTGGAATATTTCTTGAATCGCGGTTTGAATATAGATGAATTTGCACCAAATTTATCTTATTTCTTTTCCAATGGTATGGACCCCGAGTATTCGGTTATAGGAAGAGTGGCACGTCGTATTTGGGCGGTTGCTTTGAGAGATAAATACGGAGCTAATCCAAAATCTCAAAAATTAAAATATCATATTCAAACTTCCGGTCGTTCACTGCACGCACAGGAAATCGATTTTAATGACATCAGGACTACTCTGCAAGGTTTGATAGCTTTTTACGATAATTGTAATTCATTGCATACTAACTCTTATGATGAAGCTGTAACGACTCCGACGGAAGAATCGGTCAGACGTTCAATGGCAATCCAATTGATTTTAGCTAAGGAATTTGGTATGCTGAAAAATGAAAATCCAAATCAGGGTTCTTTCATTATTGAAGAGCTAACGGACTTGGTTGAAGAAGCAGTTTTGCAAGAATTCGACAGGATTTCAAGGCGTGGTGGTGTGCTGGGGGCAATGGAAACTCAGTATCAGCGTTCAAAAATTCAAGAAGAATCTATGTATTATGAATATTTGAAGCAATCTGGTGAATATCCTATTATCGGAGTTAATACTTATTTGAACGAAGAAGCTGAAAATCCTTATGATAATATGACAATCACAAGGGCAACAGATGAAGAGAAACAAAAGCGTCTCGAACAATTAAACGATTTCAAAAACAGACATAAAGATGAAGCTGAGGAAGCATTGGATAGAGTTAGACACGTTGCCCTTTCGGGAGGAAATGTTTTTGAAGAGTTGCTCAATGCTGTTGAGCATGCATCAATGGGACAGATAACTCAAGTACTTTATGAGATTGGTGGCAAGTATAGAAGAGGAATGTAAGAAAATTCTGAATTCTGAATGATGAATTGAAGAAATTAGGAATTGATTTAATTAAAAATTTTTAAATAATAAAAAG
>CAZVPQ010000312.1:0-3565 GCA_964628675.1 uncultured Hyphomicrobiales bacterium
TACTTCAGCAATAAGAGATTCCGTAAACAAAGATGAGATTACTCAGGAATTAGAACTTGCAATAGGCAACAAAATCGATATTATTTCGGGAATAGATGAAGCAAGATATAGCTACATTGGTTCTGTTGATACAAATAAAAAGAGTGCTGTGATTGATATTGGTGGGGGCAGTACGGAAATAATTTTTGGAGAAAACAATAATATCATTCAAAGAAATAGTTTGCAAATGGGAGCAGTAAGACTAACTGAAAAAATATTAGGAATAAATCCTTTGAATGAAGATAATATCAATTTAGCAAAAAAAGAAATATTTAATAAATTGAATGAAATTAGCAAAGATTTTCATACGGATTTATTGTTTGCCGTAGCAGGTACTCCTACTAATTTAGCGGCAATAAACTTAGGATTAATGGAATTTGATGAAAGTAAGATTCAAGGATATATTTTAACTTTAGAACAAATTATAAATATATTCCATAAATTAATCAAAATTACTCCTGTTCAAATAAGCCAAAGATATGGTATAAATCCTCTTAGAGCAGATGTTATTAGTGCCGGGACACTGATATTAATTGAATCAATGCGCTATTTCGGTTTTAATAAATGCACTGTTAGTACCAAAGGTTTAAGATACGGAGTTATGAAAACATTAATAAAAAAATATAAATAATTGTATAATAACTAATCTTGAATTAAATTTGTAAACTTTATTTTTAATAATTTTTTGAGGTGTTAAAATGTTTAAAGGAATTTTATTAGGGTCTTTTATGTTTATCATCGGTTTTTTCTTTACTTCTTGTAACAATCAAGAAAAAGAATCTCCAATTTTAAAGACAAAAATTGAGAAAAACAATATAAGCGAAACGATAGAAAAACTTAAAGCAGAAAAAATTCTTTCGCTCAATGATATTACATTATTAAACAATGGATTGAATCGATTAGGTGTTGCACCTGATACTTTATTAGGTATGACTTATAAAGACGTGCTAAATTCTCAAAAGAAATTATTGGAAGATTTCGGTTATAATGCATTAGCGACAACTGGCGGTAAAGTTGAAATGAACTTTTACTATTTTATTAAATATCTAGGATTTAAACCAATGCTGGATACAGTTAAAAATGAAAATGTAAATACTGTTTTCTACCAATTCAAAAACAATTCAGACAAACCAATTAAAAAAATTGATGGTTATTTACAATATTTTAATCCTCAAAATCAAATAGTTAAGCAATTTGAAATTGACAATACTGAAATAATACCTGTAAATTCATCTAAGCAATTTTACAAATCCTTTGTAAACAATGACAAAGACAGAAGAGATTCTATCATCCGTTATTTCAATAGTTCGCTTATAGTTAAATGGCAACCAATATCAATAGAATTTGAAGATGGACAGAAAATCGAAATAAAAGGTGCAAGATAATTTAATAAAACATTTGGATTTGAAATAAAATAATCGTAATTTTGAATTCTTTGTTGGTTGACCCGTTAGCTCAGGTGGTAGAGCATTTGACTTTTAATCAAAGGGCCGTAGGTTCGAGTCCTACACGGGTCACTAAATACAAAAAACAAGGTTTACAAAAGTTTACAAAAGCATACAGAATAGTAGCCACAATTCAGTGATGAGTTTGTAAACTTTGAAACACTAAAAAAAACGCCATAACCTTCCCCTTTTTATGATATTTTGGGATAATTTATTCGGGAGATATTAAATGAAAAAATTATTTTTATTATTTAGTATTATATCATTAATGCTGATTCCGTGTAACCAATCTTATTCATAATCATCAGGCTACTACTACACATAAGACGATTCAGAGAATAGGTCAAATAGAATGTTTATTCCCGAATTCCAATCACCAAACCCGGATGATTCTACGCATCAGGTATTGAACAATGAAAGCCATGGAATATCATTATTTCTTATTCCATAATTGTTTTTTTTATATGAGTATATAATATATATTTGCAAATATATATTAATGCTTTTTTATGAAAAAGAATCTTTTCTTTGAAATACTTGAGGTTGTTATGAAAATAAAAATGTTGATTTTTGTTACCTTGTTTTTATTACCTAGTAGCAGGCTGTTTGTGCAAGAGATACATGATTGTATGTGTGTTAGCAAACTGAACGAAATAATAACTGGCGATACAACACTTTATGGTGAATGGGCATTGGATACTTGCGATATAGGTATAGAAGGCAATTGTATAGAATTATTACGTGGAATGTTAACAAACCCAAACAACAGCGTTAATTATACTGATCGGCTTTTTTCTAAATCAAGATTTAAAATCTGGGTTGACACAATACTAATATCAAGGTCATCATCTACTTTGACTTCCTTTAGTTGGGAAGACATTGACGATGACTTTATAGAAATTAAACAGGGATTAGAAGGGTTGGAAAATAATTATGGAGGATATTCACTTATTCCGAGATCAACTTGGGAAATTGATTCAATAAGTAACTCTCAAATTTTTAGATTAGAATTTGAAAATTTCGTAAATATTGAGGAGGTTTTAGATTTTCTTTATCACATCAATGATTCTGTGTCGGGTGATTTATACTTACATAGTAAATATGAGTGGATTTATGAAATACTTTATCTTAATAATTTCAGAAATAAAGAAGATAATAAAATTTTCATCTATCCCAACCCTGCCGAAGATTACATTGTGATTGATTTTGGAAATTACAATGGGGCAAGCCCCATTGTATCCGACATTAAAATTTATGATATATATGGTAGCACTGTAACTTGTTACGGTGTAGAGAACATGTCGAATTACAAAATTGACATTTCACAATTGCCGGCTGGTATGTATTTTGTGAGAATTAATGATAAAGTTTTGAGTTTTGTGAAGGAGTAGCTTTTCGCCTCCTGCAACAAATTTAATTATTAAGGTAAATATGAAAAGAATGTTTTTTATGATAAAGAAACTCTTCTTTGAACTACTTGAGATTGTTATGAAAAAAATTAAGTTAATACTTATATCGTTAGCGATTATTACAGCAATTGCTAATTCATACTCGCAAACTAATAAGTGTCTTGAGTTGGTATATCCGCACGAACCTGAAAATGGTTACTGGAACCCTGATTCGGTTATGGTAGATATATGTTCAGAATCACCAACATTTGGAAAATGGTATTCAAAAAAAGGATTTGAATTTGGTATGTCAATTTATGTATTTGGAAACGATACTTTATCAATGGACACTACTGTAACATGGGAAGCTATAAGTTCATCTTTTACACAAATAAAAAACGCTTTTCAAAATATTGGACTGGAATTCGGTCCCTATGTGATTAAAAGGTCAGACTGGCAGCCAAACGATAGTACATTTCTTGCAACTCCAATTCTATTATTAGAATTTCAAGATTATTTTGAATTTGATTCAGTATCAAATGCTCTTGAAGATATAGATAGTACAGGAAAAGCATGGATGAAAAATATTCCTGGAATATTAGATAATGTGGAAGGTAGTAACAATTATTTAGAAGATTTGTTTAGTGTTGAATTTAATGATAATTCGGATTATCTACGTGTAAAATTAAATTA
>CAZVPQ010000313.1:0-3543 GCA_964628675.1 uncultured Hyphomicrobiales bacterium
GTAAAAATATTTTTTATCAGGGGGGATAACTGGTGAAATTTGGTTCTAAAATTAAATCATTTTTCTTTTTGGAAGATGGCGAAGAACAATCTATCGTGTTGAATAGATGGCTCGTTGTTTTAACTATATTTATTGGAGCTTTGATAACAGTTGCTTATGTTGCTAATGTTATTAATATAGATAATACATTGTCCGAAATTAATAGATTGAACAAAAATGCTCATTTATTTAAAAATAATAATGAATTACTTAGAACTAGATTAAATTATTATCAATCACCCGAAAGAATCATTAAAGTAGCAAAAAATGAATTAGGTATGATTCAGGACAAAGAACTTCCGGAATTATTACCATAAGATTATTAAGGAGCCATTATGTCGCCAATATTGATTTCTTTATTTAATTTGCCTGTTTATACGATAGCCGGTGCGACTTTATTGGCAACATTTCTAACTTCAATTTTTGCTGTTGTTTATTACCAGATACTCGGTATATTTTATCCGGGAATGGCAATCGCTCCGAATTGGTTATTAGGAATTGCTTTGGGTATTGGTGGATTGGCAGGCATTTATCTCTGTGCAAGATTTCAAAAATATATGCCCGCTAAGTTGATTAAATGGATTTTATTTGTTTCTATTATTTTTGTTGCCTTTAAATATATAATATTGATTTTTTAAGGAGTTTTCTTTCAAATGTCAGATGATGTTGAATTAAAAATTGATGAGGAACCCGAAGAAGGGGAAGAACAAGAAAAATCCGCCGTTAAACCGTGGAAATTTTGGACTGTTTTTGCTATTATGTTTTTTGCATTTATTATGATTTTAGTAAGACTCTTTTTTGTCCAAGTTTACGAAGTTGACAAATTTAAAGCTCAAGCTAAACGTCAGCACGAAGCAAGAATTCCATTGAACTTTGAACGAGGTAATATTTATGACAGGCATCATAGGCTTATCGCTTCTACTATTAATTGTTTATCAATAGCGGCTGACCCGAGAATAATAAAACAAAAATATAAACTTGCTAAAGTATTGGAAAGAGCCACAGGGAAATCATATAGATATTATTTAAAAAAAATTAACCGAAGTAAAAAAGCTTTTGTTTGGCTTGAAAGGGGATTATTGCCTGATAGAACATCAGAATTAGAAAAATTGAATATTAAAGGGACAATTAAAATACATGAAGCAAAGAGAAATTTCTTGTATGGACAAGTGGGATCGCAGATAATAGGAGCGGCTAATATTGACAATAAAGGTATTAGTGGTATCGAAAAAGCCTATGATAGTCTATTAAAAGGTAGTGAAGGGCTTATGATTATGGAGAGAGATGCCAAAGGCAGATTAAGACCCACTGCAGACCTACCTATAATCCCTCCTACTAATGGAAATTCTTTGGTACTCACATTAGATATTGAATTACAAAGAATTGTTGAATATGAATTAGAAAAAGGTGTGGAAAGAACCAAAGCCGAATCAGGAACTGTAATAGCTATTAAACCATCAACCGGAGAAATCTTAGCTATGGCTTCCTACCCGACATATAATCCTAATAATCTTTCAAAAAGAAAACCGGGAGCTATGAAAAATAAAGCTATTACTGATGTTTATGAACCCGGATCAACTTTTAAATTAATTACTGCGGCATCTGCAATTGAGGAAGGATTGATTACTCCTGAAACTCTTGTTAATGGACATAATGGTGTTTTGGATATTGCCGGTTCAAATAAAAAAATTAGAGACGATCACTCTATCGGGATTGTTACTTTCAAAAGAGCTTTTGAAAAATCAAGCAATGTTGTTTTTGCCCAAGTTGGTGATTCTATTCCAAAGAATGTTTTTTATAAATATATCAGGGATTTCGGATTTGGTAATACTCTTGGTATTGATTTAATAGGCGAAGTCAAAGGCTATGTGCCAAAACCTAAGAAATTTAACTCCACAACAAGAAAATATTTAAGTCATGGATACGGTGTGTCGGTATCTGCATTGCAATTAGTAAATGCTTATGCTACCATAGCAAATGACGGGGTTATGATGAGACCTTTCGTTGTCAAAACTATTCTTGATTCAAAAGGTAAAATTTTGCACGAAACACATAATCAAAAGATAAGAAAAGTAGTTTCAGAACGAACTGCCAGGAAATTAAAGGCAATGCTTTGTGGAGTTGTTGAAAATGGGACAGGTGAAAATGCTATGATTAGAGGTATCAAAATTGCAGGAAAAACCGGAACTACTCAACAAAGGTACAAAGGTAGATATTCCCATCAACATCATTTAGGTTCTTTTGCAGGATTTTTTCCTGCTGACAATCCGAAAATTGTTATTATTGTAATTATTGACCAACCAAAAGTAGCTAATTATTATGGTGGTTCTACTGCGGCGCCGGTTTTTCATAATATTGCTTTAAAATGGATTAGTATAAATTCCGATTTTGCAACAGAAGAAGAATTGCCCGAGCAAGACACTGTTTGCGTTCCTTATTTAAAAGGATTTTATAGCTACGATGCTATGCAAATTGCAAGGGATTTCGGACTTGACCCTATCTTATATAATCTTCAAGACGGTATTATTTCTAATCAAATTCCAAAACCCGGCTCTTATGTTTTAAGAGGTGAAAAAGTCAATCTTTATGCAAAAAAATTAAAAGATAAATCTTTTAATAAAACAAAAAGAATAGGAGATTTTTTTAAACCCGATGTGAGGAATATACCAATTAGGTTTGCAATAGCTATTATGAATCATTACAAATACAAAGTTAGAGTTCAAGGTTATGGAATAGTCAAAAAACAATTATGGAAATTGCAAAAAGACGGGCATTATATTTGTATGTTACAATGTAAACCTCTCAAATAAATATCAATCAAAAAGGATTATTCACCAATAATTTTAACTAATACTCTTTTTCTACGCATACCATCGAATTCACCGTAAAAGATTTGTTCCCAAGGTCCGAAATCAAGTTTCCCATTTGTTATTGCAACAACAACTTCACGTCCCATAACTTGACGTTTCATATGCGCATCTGCATTATCTTCAAAGCCATTATGCTTATATTGCGAATGTGGTTTTTCCGGAGCTAATTTTTCCAGCCATATTTCGTAATCGTGATGCAATCCTGATTCGTCATCATTAATAAAAACACTAGCGGTAATATGCATAGCATTAACCAAAACAAAACCTTCTTTCACATTACTTTCAGACAAACATTCTTCAATACTAGGAGTTATATTCAAAAAAGCACGTCTGCTATTTGTTTGAAACCATAATTCTTTTCTGTAACTTTTCATATCTTTCTCCCGATAATAAATAATATTATAGCAAAATAACATTTTTTATTTTTTTAGCAATACGCAATTAATTTAAGTAACAAAGATTCAACATCATTCTGTGATTAAAGAAAATCATCTTTGGGCTTCGCTTAGGATTACTCAATCGCAATGTACAAACATTTTTTCAGTCATTCTGAGTGGAACGAAGAATCTCTTCTTTTGCCTTTTTGCATTGTGTTCAATCGTTAAGAGGAGATTCTTCACTACGTTCAGAATGA
>CAZVPQ010000314.1:0-3525 GCA_964628675.1 uncultured Hyphomicrobiales bacterium
GGCGCATTTGTTTGGATGTTTGGAGTGGGTGTGTTTATGGAGGAATTATGAAATTCATAAAATTAGGTTTTTTGGCAATCCTTTTCGTAGCTTTCGGACTTGTTTTTTCTGCTTGCGACGAAACAACAAGCACATCTACCGATCCGGTTATTGAAAGTATCAGCCCAACATCCGGTGTTCCCGGAACAATAGTTACTATTACAGGTACTAATTTCGAAGAATATGACCAGTTTAACAGCCAAATATGGATTGGCGATGTACGTATGGGTAATATTATTGTTGAAGACAATGAGGTACAATGGTTTGATGATGAAATCAAAGTTTTAGTTCCCGATAATGCCAAAACAGGTGATATCGTTGTAAGAGTTGGTAGCGTAGAAAGTAATGGTGTCCAGTTCACTGTTATTGCACCGAATCCGCCAAGTGAACTAATGGCGACATCTATTGATGACAAAACTATTGCAATTAAATGGACTGCTTCACCTGATGAAGGTCAGCAAGATTTCCAAGGTTATAGATTGTTCGTTGGAATAAAAGGCGGTGATGTATTTTCACCAATTGATTATGAACCCGGTACAACAAACGCAACGATTGCAAATTTAGTTGCAGGCACAATTTACACATTTACATTAAGCTCTAAAATGAGCTATGATACTTCAACTGTATTTAGTAGTCCTATAACAATGGATTGGTCTCCTGCTTATCGTTTCAATGAAAATATCAATGAAGAAGTAATTAAACTTTATGCATCTTCATCGGATTTCGGTAGTGGTTTGGAATTATACAACGCTAACGGATATGCTCCAAAAACTTGGAAAGTTACAGGCGGTGAAAATTGGGACTTAGGATTATATACAGATGATGGTACTATTACTTTTGGTTCGGCTTCAACAGTTTTAGATAAATATACAAGTTTTTCCGGTACTGCAAAAAGAGTGGAAATAAGTTCGACTTATTACAAAGCTAATTCATTAGATGATGTTTACGATAGTCAAGCTTTAGACCAAGGTCAAGAATTTTCAGAACAAGCTTTTAATTTGGCAGATCTTGACGAAGGTAGCGGACTTGTATTTATAGTGAGAACAAATTTCCCCGAATGGAATTATGCTAAAGTATTAGTTAAATATAACGGTGGATTTCTTCAAGGTAGTGGAACGAACAAATATATTGAATGTGTAGTTTCTTATCAAATAGAACATGTTCCTTATGCATTTTAATTAGTAATTGAAATAACCAAAAGGTAAGAAAATGAAAAAAATATTTGTTTTGATTTTAATGGCGGGTTTGCTTTTCGCTCTTGACGCTCCTGCAAAATCCAATAAACCAATCAAAGGGACTATTGTTAGTTTCAATGATTTGGTAATTGGTGGTAGCGGCAAAGTAAATAAAAAGCAAGCTAAAGAATTGGCAGCTAAAGGTAGCCCTTTGGCTTTCAAAGTCGGCACTGGTAAAAAAGCTAAGATTTACTTCGTATTTAATGAAGACGGTTCTTATGCAGGAAAGAAATTAGCAAAATATGCAAACAATAAATTTATCGGTATCATTGGCAAGACCAAGAGGGTACACGGAATCAATATTATTATTGCAGAAATGATTGAGTCAATGGATTAATTTCCATTGACTTTAACGATAAATTTTATTAAAAATGTTAATTTAATTGATAAAGGAAAACAATGAAAAAAATATTAGCTTATGTAAGTATTTTTGCAATTTCTTTATTCATTATTTCGAGTTGCGGTTCTCCGAAAAAAGAAGAGCCTGTTAAAAAAGAAATTAATGTTGAAAAGAAAGCTGAGACCAAAGTTGAGAATGAGGAAAAAGAAGAAAATGAAGAATTGGAAACTAAAGTCGAAGTAAATGAGAATGAAGAAAAAGAAGAAAATGTAAAAACCGAATTGGGAAATGCTCCCAAAGCCGATGAATCTAAATTGGAAATGAAAAAAGAAATTGACAATTCAAAAACTCCTATGAAATGTCAAATCAATACTTTGAGTAATGCTATTCAACAAAGTAAAATAACACATTTGGGTAAAAAAGCCGCCAAAGCATTAGTAGCTAAAGGCAAAATTCTTGTTGTAGTCAATCAGCAAGGCGAAATATATTTTGTTTATAATCAAGACGGTACTTTTGCAGGTAAGAAGTTAGCAAAGTATGCAAGCAATCAATATATTGGTATTATTGGAAAACGCAAGAAAATCAATGGTGTTAATATAATTATTGCCGAGATGATTGAATCAATGGATTGATTCAGCAATAATCATAAAAGGGACTGTCTCATATTAAAGTTATAAAATGAGGCAATCCCTTTTTTCGTATATACTAAAAAGAATAATCAATTTTAAAATTTTCAGAAATATATTCCTACAATTTAGTTATTGTTGTCGGTAGTATTTTTTTCCTCTATTCCAAGTTTAATGTTATACCAATCGATTTCTCTTGATAAATACATAACAATACTTAGAATAATAAATATTCCTAAACTACCTATTAATAGAGCATAATCTTCCAATTGTATAATTGAGAAAATAAATAGATACAATGTCAAAAGGATTCCAGATATCATTAAACCGATTTTCTTAGATTTTAGAATTGCGATTGTATAAGCCGTAACTAAACTAATTGTGAGTATTGATGAACCTATGTATGCTAAGTTGAATTTAATATGTTCACTGAGAGAAAGTAATAATGTATAAAATACAATTAGGGCTAGTCCCACTAATAAATATTGAATCGGGTGAATAAAAACATTATTCAATACTTCAACAAAGAAAAATACCATAAATGTTAAAGTCAAGAATAGAATAGAATATTTGGCAACCCTTAAAGATTTATTATAATTGTCAACAGGTATCAAAAAATCAATACCGAAAGAACTATTTTTTATTTGATATTTACTCCCAATCCATGCCTGTGGATAATTTCTATTTAAATGCAGTATATTCCAATTTGATGTAAATCCATTCCCGGTAATTTCACGGTTATCAGGCAAATACATGCCGGTAAAACTTGGTGTTTGCCAATTCGAATTCAAACTAATATCGGTAGTTTTGCCAACCGGTAAAAAATATAAAAATTGGCTACCCTTCAAATCTATTTCAGTTGAGAAAGTATATACTTTTGAAGAATCAATATCGAAAGGAGTTTTTGCATTTATTCCACTATTTATTATATCTGTAGAACTCACGCCAGGGTTAAAAAGTATATTTTTATTATTCCACTTTATTTTAATTTGTTTTTCAATGCCTTTTAAATCAGTTATCCCAATATTTAACACTGCTTTGTCAAAATGAATATTATTAGTATCTATACCAAATTGCTTTAAGTTGAAATTATTAAACATTCCGCTAATTTTAAGTTTCGACTCATAAACAGCAACTTCATAGATTCCTCTATATCTTTTTTCTGATGAAATTTCACCTTTAATATTTAATTTTTCTGGTAGAAAATTGATATGATCTTCTATTATAATATATTTCGTTGTTGAATCTTTCTTATCTGCATATTTATCATACGGTATAGATAGAA
>CAZVPQ010000315.1:0-3523 GCA_964628675.1 uncultured Hyphomicrobiales bacterium
TTCAATACTTCATGAAAAAGATTTTTTGCCTAAAATAATAATTATTGAATTATTTTGATTCTTTTGGCAAATATATTAGTGTTACAGTTTTATCAGTATCAAAGAATTTCTTAGCAACTTTTTGAATATCTTCTTTTGTAACATCTAAATAATTATCAAGCTCAGTATTGATTAAATCCGGATTGTTATAAAAACTTTGATATTTGGCTAATGACATAGCCTTGCTCATAACATTTTTTTTGCCTTGTATGAAATCAGCTTCTTTAATATTTTTGGCTTTTTCAAGCTCAACGTCACTAACTCCATCTTCAATAATTCTTTTTATTTCTTCTTTCATCATTTCTTCTACATCTTCAATATTCTTATCCGGAGCGGCAATTCCGACAAAAACTATTGCCCCTGTCCTCTGAAAAGATAATGGGAATACGCTTGCTTGAACTGCAACTTGTTCTTCATTGACAAGTCTTTGATATAAGCGAGAACTTTCGCCACTTGCAAGAATACTTGTCAATAAATCCATTGCATAATAATTTGAATCGTTTTCAGCCGGTCCTCGATAACTCAAAAACACTCCAGGGAGTTTAACTTTGTCGTCTTCAATTGTTTCTTTGTATGCTTTTTTCATAGGTGAAAGATATAGTTCGCTTCTATCGGGTATTGGTTTCCGCGGATAAATTCCGAAATATGATTTAACGGATTTTTTGGCATCTTCGATATTGAAATCACCACATATAACCAATGTTGCATTATTGGGTTGATAATAAGTGTCGTAAAATTTTTTGAACTGAGATATTGTTGCAGAAGCGATATGTCGTTCTTTGCCAATAACAGCCCAAGAGTATGATGTACCGGCAAATAAATGTTCCAAAGTTTTTTGCATCCAAGTGCCGTAAGGTTGGTTTTTGGTTCTTTGCTTCATCTCTTCTAATACAACACCTCGTTGAGTTTCTACGCCAACTGTATCGACCTTTAATTTTCTCATTCTTTCGGATTCAATCCATAGAGCCAAATTCAATTGATTTGAAGGCAATTTAAAATGAAATACAGTTCTATCGTAAGAAGTAAAAGCGTTAAGATTTCCTCCCGCTTCTTGTACATATTTATCAATTGAAGCTCTCGGAATGTCGTCTGTTGCTTCAAACATCAAATGTTCGAAAAAATGTGCATATCCTGTCTGAGTTGACAGCTCATAGCTTGAACCGACCTTATATTGAAGCACAGTAGCAACAACAGGTGAGCTTTTGTCAATACAATATATAACTTTTAACCCATTACTCAATGAATCTTTTACAAAAGGTATTCGATTAAATTCCTCTTTTGCAAAAAGATGAAAACTCATATTTAGGATAATCAATATCATCAAACAAAACTTCAAACCAAATATCTTTTTCATCAATAACACCTTTTAATAAATTTTAAATCGTAAATAAATACAAAACGAAAATAAAAATAAAATGTTTCATTCATTTTTAAAGTGTATGATAATAGATGTCGAAAATATCAAAGTTGAGAGTTTGTATCATTTTTTTAAATGATTTAATACTATTGTCCGATAAAACAAATTTTTAAAATATTATAAAAGTGATTGTAATAATAAATAATGCTTTCAAATATTTAAAAATTAAGGCTGAATACTGAATTAATGCTTCAGTAGAAAGTTCATAAAGTAGAAAGAAAAGATTATGCGCGATGGTCATTCTGAACGTAGTGAAGAATCTACTCTTCAACACAGCACAACAAAGATTCTGAATTCCGTATTAATACTTCAGTAGAAAGTAGAAAGAAAAGATTATAGGAGAATTTGAACCTTATTATTTCCATTATGTATTAGCAACGTAGTTGCGAAATATTTGTAGAAAAACATAGCATTAAAATTTGAATTGCGTAGCAATGATATATTTGTAATATTAGATTACACAACAAGGACGGAATTGCGTAGCAATGGCATATTTATAAATCACATAATATACCAATCCTATGGATTCCTAATTTGTTTTTTAAGGATTGCTATAAATATACCGCAACTATGTTGCTGAATTAGAGAAGATATTTATCTTGACAATTATGTAGAGACCTTGCATGCAAGGTCTCTACATTTATCTCTTGAACTCTAAATTAGAAACTTTTATCAGACAATAATAATAATTTAATTTTTATTTCTTGTTCTCAATGTTATATACATTTTAATCAATATTTTTAATTTTCCTGCCTTTTAACTTTCTATATAAATATTCAAGTAATAATGCACCTAAAAATGTTATTATGCTTATTGAAAAAGAAGATTTTTGTGTGTCCCACTGATATTTCAATAAGGCGGTAAAAACAACTAAAAGAATTGTTAAATTAATCAAAATTATTAGTCTATTCCCACCATATTGTTTGCTTAATTTTAGGTGAGATATCAAAACGAATATATAAATAACTGTAAAAATAGTGCTGGTAATAATTGCAATTGCACTAAGGTCTAATAATAGAGCGGCAAGAAGTCCTAATCCTACTGTAAAGTAAAGACCCTCTGTAGATTTGAACCAAATTTTTCTTTCGAAGTTTTCGGGTAGTTCTCCGTCTTTAGCTAATGAATATGCTATATTAGCTCCTCCGAATATAGTGGCATTCAATGCAGATGAAATGGAGAATAAAGCTCCAACTGATATTAATATAAAGCCAAAATTTCCTAAGAATGGTTTAGCGGCTATTGCAAGTGCATTTTCTTGAGCTTTAATAATGTCCTGCAAAGGCAAATTGCCTATTGTTACAAGTGAAATTAAAACATAAATAATCAACACAATAAATATACTTAAATAAATTGCTAACGGCACATTCTTCTTTGGATTTTTTATATTTTCAGATGCATTGGTTATAAGTCCAAATCCCATATAAGACAGAAAAAATATAATAGAAGCGTTTAGTAATCCTGCTGTATGGCTATTATCAAAAATAGGTTGTGCCATATTCCAATTAATTGTTAAAACCCCGCCAAGAATAAAAACCATCAAAATTGAAAGTTTTATGAGGACAATATAAAATTCCGCTTTTCCGACTGCTTTACTACCGAAAAAATTTAAAGCGGTAAAAAACAAAATAACTCCTATTTCAACTAATCCCAGTGTTAATGCTGTTGGCTGGATATTTACAAAGGGCAGAAAGTAACCGGCAAATCCTTTGGCAAACAAAGATATGGAGATAACATAAGTAAGCCACATTAAAATACTTAAAGCTCCGGTTATGATATTATCGCCTATGCCTTTGAGAATAAAAGCGATGGGACCTGCGTTAGAAATTATTTTGGAACCAAGAGTTGCATAAGAATAAGCAACTACAAAAGCATATATGCCTGATAAAATAAATGCTTCGGGCAAGTCCTGACCGGCTACCGTTGCTCCTAAGCCAAAAATTGAAAATATGCTGGCGCCAATCATTGTTCCTACAGCCATAGAAATAACTTCTATTAGACTTAGTTTTTTATTTTGTTTCATAATTTATACTTTTATTTATTTAGATTTTTTCAATCAATATTATTTCG
>CAZVPQ010000316.1:0-3523 GCA_964628675.1 uncultured Hyphomicrobiales bacterium
GCTTATAATATTTATTCGAGTTTTCAATTGTATTCAAAGCAAGGTGCATTTTATATATATACTGAAGTAAATGAAGACAATTATTTAAAGGCTCAGGAATTAATTTATAAAGAAATTGAAAATTTAGCAATAAATGGAATATCCCAAGAAGAGTTGCTAAAAGCAAAAGAGCAAATTAAAACATCAATTGTTATAGAATTGGAAAATATGACTGAGCGAATGGAAATATTGGTTAAAGATGTGTTAAGGAACGGTAGTTATGAAACTCAAATGGAATTTTTTAATTCAATAGACAATATAAATGAGAGACAAATTCAAGAAGTTGTCAATAAATATTTAATAAAGAGTAATTTAAAAAGAGTGCTAATTATTCCGGATTAAAAAAAACCTTCCTAATTGGAAGGTTTGATTTTTTTAAAATATATCGAAAATAATTTATATTTTATCTTCTTCTTTTACTTCATCTTCAGGCAATTCATATCTGAGTTTGTTATCGAAAATTTCTTTCATCGCAATAAAAGTAGGTTTTGGCATTTTATCAAATTCTTTACTTATCGCTATTTGATCAAAATTAATATCATCCGTATTATCGTTAGTATTGATAATATCAGCCATTCTATCTTGTATTTCCATACGAATTTGATCATTGATTTGTCGAGATCTAAAACCAAGAGCAACAATCGACTTGTATATCATTCCCTTTTCAGATTCTTTCATTCTAACCTTTACAGGGTTAACTATATATTTTTCCATAGTAGTAATTCCTAAATTTATAATCATTAAGCTAACAAAAATACTACAATTTTTAGTTAAATAAAAAAATATTTTTAAACTTTTGCATAATAATTCTTAATATCGTGATTATTTAATATTTTTACGGAAAAAATCAACATAAATAAAATGATATTAATTAAGAAGTCTGTTCAAGTTTAGATTTAATTTATTTGTATTAAGAAAATATTTATTAGGGATTTTTTATCACACTGCCTATCAGTATGGGAATATTACAAAGATTAGTTTAATTATTAATTTATTTTCAGACTTATGCAAAAAGTTAATATTTTGTTTAAAAAATTTATTGGCAAGAAATATATTTCAGAAAAGTAGTTTAAACAATTAAATTTAGATTAGGATTTTAAATTACTAATTCGTATTTTGAAATAAGAAATAATTTTAGAATTTTTTATTTTCTTTTATGCAAAAATTATACTATTCAATAAGCGAAGTATCTAAATTTGTTGACGAAGAACAACATATTTTAAGATATTGGGAAAAAGAATTTTCGCAGTTGAAGCCTCGCAAGAATAGAGGTGGTAATCGGATTTATTCAGAAAAAGATGTTCAATTGATAAAAATCATAAAAAATCTTTTGAGATCTGAAAAATTATCATTAAAGGGAGCCAAAGAACAATTAAACAAATTATTAAATAGCCGGACACAAGAAGAATTATTCGACCGAATATCAAGAAATGACAACGCTCTTCAAGCAACAACAAAAATTAAAAAAGAAAATAAATCTATAATTAATTCGACTATAAATTTAAGTAAAGAAGATGTAAATGATTTGTATAAATTATTATCTGATGTTAAAAAGATTCTAAAAAAGACTGAAAATTGTTAATTATTAAAAAAAAAACAGTATTTGTATTTTTTTTTAAATAAATCTTTGTAAATTTGAGACTTGTTTGTTTTCATAATTTTTAATAAAAAAATATAGAGTATTAAATAAATATGCTAGGTTAAGTTTATGATACGTTATTTATGGATTATTTTGATTTCTTTCGTGCTGAGCTTAATGTCAGTTCAAGTGTCAGTTGCCAAGAAGTATGATTATACTATGAGGACAATTGGACACCATGATGACGAGGTATTAGGTGTTTTTGTAAACTGGTTTGATTCAAAAGTCGGAACCTGTAGTTTGGACGAAACTATTAAAATATGGTCTTTGCCAGATGGCAAATTGTTGAGAACATTAAAAGGGCATTTAGGAGCAGTGAACAACATTTCTTTTTCAGGAAATGACAAATGGCTCGCAAGCGGTTCAAGTGATATGACTGTAAGGGTATGGGATGTTAATACAGGTAAACAACTCAGGATACTTCAGGGTCATACGGACAAAGTTATCGGTGTGTATTTTAGTCAGGACGATAGTAGCCGGTTTATAGCAAGCACAAGTTTCGATAAAACAGTAAAACTTTGGGATTGGCAATTAGGAACCGAGGTCAAAACTCTGCGTGGTCATACAAAAGCTACTAATAATGTTGCTTATTCTTATGATGGCAAGCATATTGCATCTTGTAGCGATGATAAAACTATTCAAATTTGGTCAACTGATTTAAAATCTAAGGAACCTGTTATGACTTTGATTGGTCATACGGCTCCGGTTCTTACAGTATTGTACAGTTTTGACAGTAAAAAATTAATATCTTCAGACGAAGCGGGATATATTAAAGTATGGAGTATGCCATCGGGAAAATTATTGCGTACTATTAAAGCACATAACAATTTAATACAGGATTTGTCAATTGCCGAAGATAACAATACCGTAGTTAGTGCCAGCTTAGATAAAAAAGTTAAATTATGGGATATTTCTACAGGCAAAAATCTTATGACTTTTGACGCAGGTATTGAAATTTGGGCTGTCGATTTGATTAGTGATGCCAGTATAATTATTATTGGTTGTGCAGATGGGTCTGTACGATTTTTAGAACAAAAAAAGAAATAATAAATGTTATTTTGGAGATAAATGATGAAAATTAATAAGAAAATTCATATTGCAATTATCACAGCTTTTATTTTTATATTTGCAGTTAGTAGTTCCTATTCTCAATTATTGCATACTGTAGTAGCTTTAACAGGTAACGTATTTGATGCTGTAACAAAAAAACCCGTTACTGTATTTTTAATCGTTCAAGATAGCAATGGGAACAAAGTTCAAGCAACAAGAAGTAATGCTTATGAAAACGGGTATTATTATCTAACAGGTTTGAAACCGGGAAATAAATATACTATAATATTGAGAAAACAGAAATATTTTCTTGAAAAATATAAAATTGATATAGCTAATTCTGATAAATACGAAGAAATTTCCCATGACTTTCTGATAAAACCTATGTATATCGATGCTAAGATTCCTTTGGCAGTATCTCCTTTTGAATTAAATAATTCTAAATTGCGATATGGATCTAATTTATTTTTATCAGATATTTCTAATACTTTGAAGTATAACCCAAAAGTTAATGTCGAAATCAGATGCTATCCCGACAATAATAAAAACATGAAAGAGAATGAGAAATTGACTTTGGAACGTTGCGAGTCCTTGAAGTCTTTCTTTTCAAAAAATGGTGTTGATCCTATTAGATTATCAGTTAAATCAGATAAAAAGACAGACCCTGATAATCCTCCTCCGAAGCAAACAAGAGCTAAAGGGAAAAGATATATAGGATCATCTTATATCATAGTCAAAAAAATCAAATAATTTAATGATACAATGATATTATTCTAATAATATTATTAAATTTAA
>CAZVPQ010000317.1:0-3523 GCA_964628675.1 uncultured Hyphomicrobiales bacterium
TAGATTCGCAATAATTAAAAGGATTTTGAAAATGGATTCGCTAATTTGGGATAGAAAAATTTTTATGATAATATTGCTTTTTTAAACCGTGAAGTTGTGTTAGTAATCTCTTTAATTTTATCTACATAAACTATTGTTTGTGAAGAGATGGATAATAGCATTGATAACACAATAAATAGTAATATATTAGAAAAAATAAACATAGAAAAAACGCGCCTATTGTGTAACGGTTAGCATATCAGGTTCCCAACCTGGTGATCCGGGTTCAATCCCCGGTAGGCGCATATTTCTTATAAATCCCTCGCTTCTATTATACATAATTCTCTTATCTAAATCAGAAATTTGTCAAAATACAAAAAAATTGGCACTTTCCATAAATTACATTTCGATTTTTTGACCAAAAATAATCATTAATTCTCCAAGCACCATTAAAAATGGGTTAGAAATTGCACCAATCCAACCACCCATCTTACTGTTAAGTGTTGACCCCGCGATTAGAGCAGTGTACATAATTACCATTCCAAATCCAATCAAAAAGCCTTTTCTTTTCAATAAACCTGTACCTTTAAATCCCATTTTCAAATAAAAGTAGAAAGATAATATTAATTAAAATTAGTTTTTTTATATTCATATTAATCTTTTATTTATTAAATCTTATTATATATTAACACATAAAAGTGAAAAATGTTTCATAAAAATCAAAAATAGTTCTTTTTTTTGGGAAATAATAAAAAAACATACAAAAATAATTGCTTTTAATACTAAACTTTGCCATTTTTAAAAAAAGTCAAATGAATACTTCGGAAAAAGTTATGGGAATGAAAACAATTATTATCGGTGGCGGTAAAGGATGCCGTTCTTTAATAAGTTTACTTAACGACCCTTTAATGACAGAGGTTAGTTTAAATATCGTCGGTGTGGTTGATATTAATGACCAAGCATCAGGAATGGTTTATGCACGTGAATTAGGATTGAAAACATTTACGGAAATCAAAGATTCATTGGCTTTGACCGGATTGGAAATGATAATTGAATTAACAGGAAAAGACTCCATTTTGCAAGAATTATATCGAACTATAAAACCCGGTATAAAAATAATTGATCATTCATTCACTCATGTTTTCTGGGATTTGATGAATGCAAGAATTGACCAAAGCTGGCATTTAAAAGAACTCGAAAATTTAGAAATGGAGGTTGAAAAGGAAAGGTCTTTTTTACAACAAATTTTTGATAGCAACGCTGATTTAGTTGCTGTTCTGGATAAAGATTTGATTATTAAACGCGCAAATGCTAATTTCTGCAAATATACCGGAATGACTGAATCGCAAGCGATAGGTTCTCATTGTTCCAAAGTGTTGGGAATAACTAAATTAAATTGCGATGTTGATTTATTGAAAGATTATATACAGGAAATATTCGAGACAGGCGAGCGAAAAACTGTTGTTCGGAAAACGCCACCTCCAGATGAAACTTTTTGGGAAATTATCAGAGCGCCTCTGAGAAACAATGAAGGGAAAATAGAATTTATCTTGACTACATGGCATAAAATTACGGAAAAAATTCTAATGCAAAGAGAGATTGAAAGTGCCGAGATGAAATTCCAAAGTTTTATTAATTCTGCTAAGGATTGGATTTCCCTTAAAGATCTTTCCGGGCGTTACCAAATGATTAATACTGTTACTGCTAAAGCTTTTAATTTATCGCCAAAAGATTTTATAGGAAAAAAACCTAATGAGATATTATCTGAAAATTTAGTCAATTCAATAAATAATCATGATGACCTTGTAATCAAAACAAGAAAACCACAAACTTTTAATGAAATTTTGCCTGTCAATGGTGTTGACCATAATTTCCAAACTATTAGATTTCCTTTGAATGATTATAAAGGGGAGATTATTGGGGTTTGCACTATTGCTCGTGATGTGGACAAAGAAGTCAAATTGCAGGAACAGTTAATTCAAAGTGAGAAATTGGTTGCTCTCGGCAAATTAGCCGCAGGTGTTGCACACGAAATCAATAATCCATTAACTGGGATTTTAGCTTTTGCGGAAGACCTCGCCGAAGATTTTGAACAAGATAATCCGGTTTATAGTGATTTACAAGTAATAATTCGAGAAACTTTGCGTTGCCGTGATATTGTTAGAAATTTATTGGATTTCTCACGTCAAGATGCTCCGAAATTGCAGATAACTAACACCAATGCAGTAGTTAATGACATTCTTAATCTTGTTAAAAAATTGCCTCAATTTAAAGATATAAATATTATTTTTAATTCGGCTGAGGATATTCCGAATATACAATCCGACCCGCAACAGCTTCAACAAGTTATTTTGAATTTAATGCTTAATGCCGCCGATGCGATGAAATTTAAAGGCAAGCTTATTCTAAAAACGGAATGCGATGTTCATCAAGAAATATGCGTTATTTCCGTTGAAGATACGGGTCCCGGGATACCTGAGAATTTATTGGATAAAATTTTTGAACCGTTTTTCTCAACCAAAGGAACCAATGGGCTGGGATTAGCAGTCAGTTGGGGTATTATTGAAAGGCATAGAGGAAGTATTGAAGTTGATACCGGTGAAAACGGCGGTGCTATTTTTAGAATTATACTTCCTATTTATAAAGAGTAATTATGATAATTCTGTTAAATATTCAACAGGAAAAATTATGGAAAACAAAATTAATGTTTTAGTTGTCGATGACGAGCAAATCGTTCTTGATAGTATTAAAAAGCACTTGAGAAATGAAGATTGCTATCGAGTATTTACTGCTATTTCCGTTGCTGATGCTTTGGAGATTATAAGTAATAATAAAATTAATATTATTTTGACGGATTTGATGATGCCTGAAATCGACGGTTTGGAATTTCTGAAAATTATTCAGGAAAAATCTCCTCTGACGATTAATATTATGATTACCGGCTATGCAACTATTAATACTGCATTGCAAGCACAACAGTTGGGTGCATTTGATTATTTGGCAAAGCCTTTTACACGAACGGAATTAAAAAAATTAGTAAAAAGGGCTTCCGAATTAGTCATTGCAGAGCAGGATTCAGAACAAGAGCAAGAGCTGTCTTTGGATCATTGTTTACCCAAAAAAGATATTAATCAATTCGATGGCAGAATGAAAGGTATCGGAGAATTTTCTTGGTTGATGAAAGAAGAAGGCGAAACTGTTCTCATTGGTGTTGAACGCTCTTTTCTTTATGGTATTGGCACTATCCAAAATGTATATTTGCCTGAAGTTGGAGACAAAATCAGACAAGGCAGTGTTTATTTCCAAGTATTTTCTACGGATTTAAGGTCTGAATCAATACTTTCTCCATTATCCGGAACAGTTGCCGAAGTAAACAAAGAAGTTATTGCTAATCCTAATGAAACATTGCAAGAACCTTACGATAAAGGCTGGCTCATACGCATTATTCCGTCTAAATTCGATGAAGAAATTAAGATTTTAGGATATTGAGTATTATGTTTAAAATTTGTACTTTTCCCTAATAATAATGTTTGATTATATTAAC
>CAZVPQ010000318.1:0-3519 GCA_964628675.1 uncultured Hyphomicrobiales bacterium
ATTTTAGAACTTTTGACTACTTTTAAAACCAGTAGCGATTCTCAAGAAAAAAGATTGGCAGTTCAAGAATTAGTTGAAAATAAAATTTATAATGAAGACATCATAGAAACATTGGTAAATGGTTTGGAAGACAATGATGTAGGAATTAGAGATATTTGTTCTTATGCTCTCTCTAATATAAATGAAGATTATGCTCCAATTGCTGCCAAATTTGTAGCTCCCAAAATTATTACGGAAGATATTGAACTAAGAAATTTAGCCGGAGATATTCTTTTGAACATTGGAAGTGCCTGCGTACCTGCATTATTGCCTCATCTTGATCACGAGAATTATCTTGTGAGACAATTTACTATTGACATTCTCGGTCAAATTGGAGATATTAGTTTAACTCCAAAATTAATTCAGATGTTTGATGATAGTGATATAAATGTCGTAGTTTCCTGTATCGAGGCTTTAGGCAACCTAAAAGCTATAGATTCAATTGACAAAATGACATCATTATATAATAAAAACGAGGATCTTCGACCTATGATTATTGAAGCTGTTGGAAAAATAGGTGGGGATTTAGCTGAGGATTTCTTGATTGATAAAATGAAAAATGATGAAGATTTATTTCTCCAAACTTCTTGTATTGATGCTTTAGCCTTTATAGGTAATAAAGAAGGATTGGTTGATGAATTAGTTGAATTACTACAGAATGCAAATCCTGAAGTACAATTAATTATATTAAAAGCATTGATAGCAATTGCATATAGAAAAGGAAATCCTGTATCAATTCCTGATAATTTGAGATATATAGCTCAAAGAGCATTAATGGATGATGACCCCGATATCAGAGGTGCGGGCTTATTAGCTCTTGGTAACTCATATATTGATTCTGATATTAACAGTTTAATCAATGAGTTGATGCAAAATATACCTGACACTCAAAGACTAATTCTAACTAATTTATTAGCAAATGCAGAGATTCCTATTTTGGATAAATTCTTTAGGGAATATGCTACTGTTTGTGAATTCAATCAAGAGCATATTGAATTTTTTGAGCTCTTACCATCAATTTGGGAATATGCTAAACCCAAAAATCAAGAGTTCCTTATTAAACTTATATTAGAATTGATTATCGTAGCTCACTCTGGTTTTTCGCAAGATATAATTGAAATATTAATTTCGGTTGATAGAGCCGAAGTTATTAAGAATTTGCAAATATTTCAAAAACATAATAGTACTGATGTAAAAGATGATGTTCAAGAAATTATTAATATCTTTTCATTAGTAGAATTATCTGAGTCAACAACATAATTTATTAACTATTTATTGTTTTTCCAAAAAAATGATTTATTTTTGAAAACTTAATTAATGTAAATTGTTTGTAGTAATATTTATAAATATTAATAAAATTTGGTAAAAGATGGGTTCACAATTATTTAACTTTAACAAATCAAGGAATACAAATCCACAAGTTCCATCTTCAGGAGACAAAACAAAGCGTTTAGTATTAGATACTACCACTTTCCAGCGGTTGAGATCGGTTATATATGATTTAAGTGGAATATATTTTACTGACAATAAAAAATATTTGTTAGAAGACAGGATTGGAAAACGTATTATTAAGAGAGACCTAAAAACTTTTAATGAATATATTGATTTATTGAATTCTAATGACAGCAAACAAGAGCTACATCATTTATTTAGTGTAATAACAATTAATGAGACTTATTTTTTTAGGGCTAATCAGCAATTTGAAGCACTTGAAGAGATCGTTATTCCTGAAATTTATAAACTCAGGTCTCAATCTTCACGAAATCCTATTTTAAGATTTTGGAGTGCCGCTTCATCTTCCGGGGAGGAAGCATATACATTAGCAATGCTTCTGCTTGAAAAGATCAAACCACGATTCCCAAATGTTCAATTTCAAATCATTGGTAGTGACATAAGCAATAAAATCATACAAGATGCAAGAGCCGCTATTTATAAGGAATATGCTATTCGTTTTGTACCTCCTAATTATATGAAGAAATATTTTACAAAAGAAGGTAATAACTACATTTTGAATAATGAAGTAAAAAAGATGGTCAGATTTGTTAATTTAAATTTATATGACCAATCGGCAATGAGAACAATGAAAAATTGTGATGTTGTAATGTGTGCAAATGTTCTAATTTATTTTGATATTCCATCAAAACAAAAAGTTGTATCTTATTTATTCGACTCCTTAAATAAGGGTGGTTATTTATTTATTGGGTATTCCGAGTCTTTACATGGTATATCAAAAGCATTTAAATTAGTGCATTTACCCAAAGCAATGGCTTATAAAAAAGAATAATAAAAATAGGTTAAAATATGCAAAAAACAATACTAATCGCAGATGATTCTGCTTCCGTTAGAAAATTTATGGCTTTAGCTTTAAAATTGGCTGGCTATAATGTAATAGCGGCTTCAGATGGCATGGAAGCCTTAGAAAAATTGCCACTTCAGCCGATTGATTTACTTATTACTGATTTAAATATGCCGAATATTGATGGTTTTAAATTGATTAAGACGATTCGACAGCAATCTGACTATAAAAACTTACCAATTATTATTTTATCAACTCTCTCTTTAGAAGAAGATATTCACGAAGGTATGGCAGTAGGAGCTAATTCTTATTTGATTAAACCTTTTAATAAAAGACGAATACAGTACGAAGTTGCAAAATATCTTGATTAACTTCAAACTTTTCAACTTAATTGTCGATAAATATTTTTAGATATTAGGTTTTAATAAATTTAAGGAGAATTAATGCATTATTTAGTTGTTGATGATTCACCGACAATGCGAAGAATTGTAATTAACGCATTAAAATCATTTGGTGTTACAGATTTTACTCAAGCAGAAGACGGTTTGGAAGCACTTGATAAATTAAAAAGTGTTGATTCTATTGAATTTGTCATTACAGATTGGAATATGCCTAATATGACAGGATTAGAATTAACAAAAGCAATAAGAAGCGATGATTCCTTAAAGCATCTACCTATTTTAATGGTAACAACTCGAGGACTAAAAGACGATATTATTGATGCATTAAAAGCAAAGGTAAACAATTATATTGTTAAACCTTTTACACCAAGTGTATTGAAAGAAAAAATAGATTTGATATTAACATCATTGGGTAAATAAAAAAAAGATTTTATTAATTTTTGGTTATTTTTTATGAAAAATTTTGATATAGACTCATTCCTTAAAAAATCAGAAGAGCTAAAAGCCTTATTTGTATTAGGGCAAAGAGTTATTCCTTTTCTTGAAGAAATACTTATCTTCACTAAAGATATTTACCCTGCAATAGAAGACATAAATAAATCTATTGAAGAAAATATTAAAAAGATGCCTAATGCTTCGAAACAACTCTCAAAAGTTACCGAAGCTACTGAAATCGCAACTACGCAAATAATGAATATGGTTGACAACATTCTTGATGAATCGAACAACATTCAATCAAATTTAAATAAAATTAAAGAATCCGATTCTTTAAATATTGATGAT
>CAZVPQ010000319.1:0-3508 GCA_964628675.1 uncultured Hyphomicrobiales bacterium
TTAATAAGTAAAATATATATTTTTTTATTTTTTACCCACTTATTTAAATTGATGAAAAATATTTCTTGCTTTGAAAAGTTGATGATTTTATGTAATTTTATGTAATTCAGTTAGGGATTTATATTTTAGTTAATAAGTTATTAATTTAATCTAAGCAAGTTATTGAAAATGAAAAAAGATTTACCGATTGGTGTTTTTGATTCAGGAATTGGAGGACTTAGTGTATTGAAACAATTCATTAGGTTTTTACCCAATGAAAAATATATTTATCTCGGTGATACTGCTCGAGTACCTTATGGAAATAAATCAGAAAAAACTGTTCAAAGATACGCCCAAGAATGCTCGGATTTTCTTATGAAGCAAGGTGTTAAATTAATAGTAGTTGCTTGTAATTCAGCTTCATCAGTTGCTCTTGAGTCTGTCAGAAAAATTGCGAATGTACCTGTTATTGGTATGATTGCACCAGCCGCTAGTGCGGCACTGCGAGCCACTTCAAATGAAAATATAGGGGTTATTGGTACTCGTGCTACGATTAATAGTAATGCTTATTCAAAAACGATTAAAAGTATGAGCAATTCTGAACACTTACAAATTTACTCAAAAGCTTGCCCTCTATTTGTTCCTATTGTGGAGGAAGGATGGCTTATGCACGACGTTGCTAAATTAATCGCTGAAGAATACCTGTCTGTTTTCAAGGAAAAAAATATTGATACATTGGTTCTTGGATGTACTCACTACCCTCTTCTTGCTCCTTTGATAACAAAATTGTTGCCTGGTGTTACTTTGATTGATTCAGGGGAACATGCCGCTGTTAATGCAATAAAATTATTGGCAGAAGAAAAAATGTTAGTAGAAGAAAAAGAAGAATATTTATCAAAACCTGATATCAAATTTTTTGTTACTGATGTTCCTGATACTTTTTTTGAAATTGCTAAACGATTTCTAGGTTTCAAGGTTGATAGTCCTAAAAAAATTAATTTGGAAACAGTAATTTAATATAATTGGAGATTTTATGGACAACCAAATAAATGAATTAGAAATGATGGTCGAAGAACTTAGCGATGAAATCGCTAAGAATTTTTCCCAAACTATCAATGTATTAGCTAATGTTGCTGCAACTTATGATACATATTATGACGGTAGTCATTCTAGATTTGTTTCTCATAAATCTGCACAGATTGCACAAGTTTTAGGTATGACAGATACCGAAATATTTGAAATTAAAGTTGCCGGACTTCTCCATGATATTGGTAAAATTGGTATGAATGAAAATATCTTAAACAAATTTCCTTCAGAAATGAATGGTAGTGAGATCCAAACATATCAGTCTCACCCTATTATTGGAAAAGAACTTTTATCCGCACACACAGGATTTGATACTATTACTGATATTATATTACAACATCACGAAAGAGTTGACGGTTCGGGATTTCCTCAACATTTACGAGGTCAAGAAATATCGGCTCAAGCATCAATTCTTTCAATTGTAAATACTTTTCATTCGACAGTTTATAAGAAACAGATAATTTCCGGCAAATCAAGAACTACAAGATATTCATCCGCCATTGCTTTCTTAGAAGCTTCAAAAGATAGATTTGCCGCTACTATGAATTACTTGCATTCCAAAAGTGGAATTTTTTTCGACAAATCCGTAGTCCAAGTTTTTACTGATATTATCGAAGCCGAAAGGAAGGGAATGGGGCAGAAAACAATAATGAGATTACCTTTGAATAAACTTAAACCGGGAATGCTAATTGCAGAAGATATTGTTACTAATTATGGTTTAATTATTTGTTATAGTGGAGAAGAAATTACTGATGAAATTTTAGAATCATTGATGCATACTTCAAGATGGCATGAGATTCCTCCTAAATTATTAGTTATGGTTTAAACGGAAATATTATGGACTTTTCAAATTTAAAAATTTTAATTCTTGATGATGAATTACCTAGTAGGCAATTAATGTCATCTATTATTGACATGAGCTTTAAATCTCAAGTTTTAAGCGCGGCAAATCCTAAAGATGCTTTTGAAATCTTAAAAAAAGAAAACCCTGATTTACTACTTTTGGATTTGCAAATGCCTGTAATGGACGGGTATTCATTTCTTGTTCATCTTCGTTCATTAACCGAATACAAGAAATTACCCGTGATTCCTTGCACCGCATTAAGCTCAAAACAGCTACTCGTAAACTTAGTCAAATTAGATATTAAGGATTACATTATGAAACCTATATTAAAAGATACTTTCGTAAAAAAACTTAATGATACTTTGCAATCAATTTCAATTAAAAAGAATTTAGATGAAGCTAAAAAAGAATACTTATGAGTTTAGATACTTTATTAAAAACCGGCAAATACCCTAATATTATTTTGCTATATGGAGAAGAAACTTTTTTAATTGAAGAAGCGGTAGATAAGTTACTTGAGAAAACATTAAAAAACGACCCTTCTAAAACCGATATGGATTTTTTAAATGCTAATGATATTTCAATGGATAGATTAGTTGCTACTTGTAATGCTTATCCTTTCCTTGCTGAAAAAAGAGTTGTCGTTGTTAATAACTTTGAGAAAATGTTTTCAGGTAGAATTTCCAAAAAGGTTGAGCAAACATCTCCTTTCACTAAATATTTGGATAATCCGCAGGATACGACTATCTTAATATTGCAAGCAATAGTTGACAGAAAAAAAGCTAAGCAAATCAAAGAAGGTAAGTCATATCCATACAATAGACTAAAAAAAGATTTTGAAATAATAGAATTCTCTAAGGTTTACGAAAATCATCTGCCTCAGTGGATTGAAAACAGAGCAAAGTATTTCGGCAAGACAATTGAAAGAAAAGCTATTGAATTGCTTATCACTCATATCAATCCAAATTTGAGAGATATTAATAATGAAATTGAAAAACTCAATATTTATCTCAAAGAAAAAACAGAAATTACTGCCGAAGATGTTGAATTTGTGGTCGGAACTAATAGGGAATACAATGTTTTTGAATTGCAGAAAGCAGTCGGTAAAAGAAATTTGCATCAAGCCATTAAGATATTGGAAAATATTTTAAGTACGGATAGAAAAGAAATGTTTATTCTCGTTACTTTAACAAATTATTTCATCACTTTATGGAAATTAATCGAAGAGTCATCGAAAACTACTAACAAATACCAATTATGTGGTAAATTAAGGATTAACCCAATGTTTATCGACGATTATTTGAATACATTAAGACTATATTCGCCTTACGAAATCAACAGAGCTTTTCATTCCATATTAGAAGCCGATTTTACGTTAAAATCAAGTTCCGTCAACAGTCTATACGTTTTAGAAAAAATGTTAGTTAGGATTATTGAGCGGAAAAAGTAAGGTTTAAGTTTAATTTCCGGAAGCAGTGGGGCTTGCCCCATTGCATTATATTTAATAAATAAATTTTATATATGTTATTCATACGGGCAAGCCCGTATGCTTCCTTTTCTTCAACGGACATATTTTCCGGAAGCAATGGGGCTTGCCCC